>CAYGXH010000041.1:0-13049 GCA_964353675.1 uncultured Chlorobiaceae bacterium | reverse complement strand
GTCCGGCGACCACCAGAAGGCGCAGTACTCCGACGAACGGCCGAATATTTCTTCATAGTATACCCACGATGCCCGTCCGTTGTAGATTACATCTGAACCGTCGTGCGTGTGCCGTTTCTCTTCGCCCGTGAGCAGGTTGAGAGTATAGAGATCGTTGTCTCGCGTAAATGCCACGAACATGGCGTCTGGAGACAGTGTTGGATTTTTTTCTTCCGCCTCGTTTTCTGTTAATCGCTTAAATATCTTCTTGGAAGCATCCAGGAAGTAGATGTCATTTTTCTTTATATAGATTAACTTCGTGTAGTTGTCGTTGTGAGTTTCGGGAGCACTTGGATTAATGTCTTCTCCGACTAAATATTTATAAATGCTGAGGTCCCGGTAAACTTTATCTTTTCCGTTTTTCACATCCACGGCATACACCTTCTGGACTGAATCCGTATCTTTTTTCTTCATTTCCAGATAACGGTTATCATCCGCCCATCCGATGATGGTGGGGAGAGATTTTGTGAGCCGTGGCTCCCCATTTTTAAATATTTGTTCGTAGCTTAAACGTTTTTTCTCCTGAGAATTAAGTTGAGAGAAGGTAACTACGAGAAGAATCGTTGCAGTGATTGTGTAGAATATGGATTTCATATATTTTAATCCGTCGTTGTTATATAGTTATATGATACTTAAAATGGTCGTCCTCTGGAAACCGTTTGCTGTGATTCCTGCAGAGCATTCTGGAGAAACCGCCGTATGTTGCCGGAAAATACTTTATTGGTGAACTCGGTACCGTCATATTTCTTTTCTAAAGCTACGTACAAATCCTGCAATTTCAGGATCGAAGATTCGTTGTACTCTTCCAGAGTTATGGCAAAATTTTCATCCCCCCATTGCTTCCGGAGTTCGGAAATATTGTCGATAATATTTTCAACGGCGACATCGTTATGAATGCGATAGATAAAAAGGTGACTGCCCGATTGTGTACGGGCTTTTCCATCGGTCGGAACTGTCTTGAAGTCGAATGAAATGATCCCCAGCGGTTTTTCAGTCTGCATCAGGACATTAGAAAGTTCATTCGTGGGGAGATCGTTTAGGAAAATAGCCATTCCACCGTCTGAAATCGTCTTCAGCGTTCGGTGAACATCGGTACTTTCCTGTGCAAATGGAGCTCCCCGATCCACGATGCCGATTTTCGCGCCCGTTCTTGTGAGGATTTTTGCGTAGAGATTGTTGTATCCAATTGCTGCAAGATTTATTGTACCGATCAGGCCGATTTTATTCTGGTAGGATAGGCTACTTATTTCATTTGGATTCTGAATAAAGCTGAATTCTTTACTAATTGTATTCGATTTTAAAGCTTCATCGGTCAGTTGGAGCAGTGTTAAAAAGTTCCGGTCTAAATCCTTACCATCATAGGATTCCGAGAACATGACGAGGGACATGTCTCCTTCTTTACTTGTCAGGATTTTCTTATAATCGCTGTATCCGACAGGAGTAAGGTTGAAAAGAGTGGCAAGTTTGAATTTTCCGATTGCATTTCTATCCTCATTTAGGAATTGCCTCGAGGAGTTAGCTGTAATATCTATGGAATGGTACATAAAGTCGCCGATAAACTGAAGGATGTCGGCCTTGATGAATTCCGGATCGTCGGCCGGCTGGTGGTAATCAGGGTGTGGACCAGATGAAATACCGAACATTGCCGGAACGCCCTTCTGTAAAAACGGCGTATGATCGCTTCCTCCGGGTCCCCCGCGACTTGAAGTGACGTTTCGTAGAACAGTGGAATCGGTACTATTTACAATCTCACTCCATACTTCAGCTGAGTAGTAGCTCCCGGGGAGATTCAACTTCGGTTCCCCAAGCCCTACCATATCAAGGTTGAAATATACAACCATATCTTCCAGTTTCCATGTGGGGTTTTTACACCATGCTTCAGATCCCAGCAATCCTTTTTCTTCCCCAGACCACGCGGCAAAGATGACCGTCCGTTTTGGTTTATAATTATTCTTTGCCATAGCCCTGGCGATTCCCAGAGCAACGGCTGGTCCCGAGGCATTGTCATCAGCGCCGTTGTAAACTTTTCCGTCAACATCAATTCCCATATGATCGAGGTGCCCGCCGATCATAACAGCTTCTTTCGCGAGCTTTGAATCGGAACCTCTGATCATCGCCAGAACATCCCGCGTTTTTCGTTCATGGTCATAAGTTACGCGTGCCGACATCCTCGCTGCTTTCTTGATTACCATGGAAACTGCCGTCGTATCGATCTTTCTCATTATCGTATTATATCCGGGTTCAGCATCCCGGAGTATATATCGAGCTACTCTTTCATCAACGATAAAAACGGGGAAACTTTTTAATTGGTGAAACTGTGAAAGTTCGTTCGATACTTCCCGGTCTGGGCGGGGTGACTGGATTTGCGACTGTTGAGTTTGAGTGGGTTCAAAGAAAAGGATGCCGACTGCGCCTTCTTTCTGACAGTAAGCAGCTTTAATTGAATCGATTGCTACTTCTTTCCATGTCGCCCACTCGTTCCTCGGACATCCCCGCCTGAGTAGAACGATTTTACCCTGTATGTCGACATTCGCGAAGTCGTTTCTCTTCAGCTCCGGACTGTTGATTCCATAACCGGCAAATACAACCTCCCCGCTGACATTCCCGCCCGCCGAATAAGTCGCAACGCGGTAATCTTCATTCCTCCCGTAGTAAAATATTCTCTCATCGACTGTCAATTTGAGATCACCCTCTACCCGGAAAAAAGGAAATGTGTAGGTGAGAAAATATGAGTTGTTTTCTCCTGCGGGCTCGATGTTTAACTTTTTAAATTCCTGTGCAAAATACTCTTCAGCCATCCGGCATCCATCCGTACCGGTTTCACGTCCCATGTAGGCGTCCGATGCAATGATTGATATAATGCCTTTGATTCCTTCCCCATCGACAATATTTTGAGATTGACCGAAAAGCGAAATAACACTGAAGATACTGATGAGGGCGACATATATTACGCGTTGAAAAGCAGTCGAAAGCAGCATAAATTATCCTTTCCGAATACTGGAGGAGAATTTGGATGACCGCCGGTGAGGCAGGTATTGAGATTGTCCTAAACTTACAACCTTTTTAGGAAAATATCAATTTTTTAATCGGGGATGGAAAAGGTGCTTACGTTTTTTTTAACTGCTGACGTAGGAGACTGACAATTTCATCATGATTAAATTCAATCAATTCCCGGATCAGCTTCTTTGTCGTGAATAGAATGTTCATTCCCTGCATGATGGTGAGGAGTATGTGAAGAGCGCCAATGGTCACTATTGAGATGAAGAATGCATGTCCGTATGCTGAGGGAATAATGATCGATTTGGAAAGGGATGCGATCGTCAGAATGACGAAGGCGAAAACTCCATAGATCAGGACCCAGTAAAGAATCCATGATCGGAAAATGCCTCGCCTGAGTAAATTGGCAAATATCGAATGATTTTCTGCAAGGTTTGCAAAAATTGACCTTGCGATGGCAGTTTTTTCGCTCGCTACCAGCGAATCGATGATGGCCCGTTCACGCGTATCGAGGACGAGAAGGAGCTCCCTGAGGATGATTTCATTCGACCGGAAGAGAAATCGGAAGAGCTTCTGGTCAAGCCAGATATGAAACTCGCCGAGCCATGATACTTTGTTCAGAGAACGTGAGAAAATAGACAGTATGTTTATCGTAAGTAGACTTATAAGGAGCGACTCACAAACCTTCATGTGAGTTATGAAGTGATATACAGTATTGATCCCTGCGATAGAAATTATGGTCCCGGCTATTAGTATCGAAAAATAAGCCACAAGACCCGCTTTTGTGGACCGTTCGAGGTCCTGAAAATATGCGTATTGTATTTCAGCAGTTAACATACTACGTATCACAAAATTTTGGTGACATTTTTCAATTTAAAGGTAATGAAACCATGTCTACTAGCGGTTGACGCAGGACAAGCTGTGTGTTCCATGCCACACTACAAAACGGGTAATTCATGTACATTATTCCACGATTTTTTTTGTGCGTTTTATGAAATAACGAGGAAATAACATGATCGATCCCCAGCAAGTTCTGACGCAATTAAATTTCGGGAGAGTAGACGGCGAAACGGATACCCGATTTCACCAGTGCTTTATCGGGACGGAGATGCTGCGGCAGGTAATGCTCCCGCAACATTCCTTGGTCGTTGGTAACAAGGGGTCCGGGAAAAGTGCCATTTGCCGTCTCCTCGTGGATGATCTGGAAAAGGTGAAGCCCCTACTTCCAAGAGGATATAACGAAATATTCTGTATTCCTGCCTACGGCATCCAGAGCGAAGAAAATATCCCCGGCGTAGAATTAAAGGAATTTAAACCGGAAACGGTCGATGATTTCCGATACTTCTGGTTGGTTTATCTGGGTTTGAAAGTGTCATCGACGCTTCTCAAGGATAATCTGATGATTCTTTTGATGGAAAAATCGAAAAATCAAAAGGTCCGGGAATCGTGGAAGACACTGCGAAACATCCTTCTCGATATAAATCTGCTGCAGGAAACAAATCCCTTCATGAATCTTCACCATAAGATACGTCGGATGAGAAGTTCGGGACAACGATTTACCTATGGGAATAACGGTGGTAACGGATTGGCTATTAATTTCAAACAGAAAACGGGAATCAGCATCATCGCCATGCTCGAGGCGATCGATACCATCCTCCGTGAAACTAATTGCCTGGCATGGATCATGCTCGATAAACTGGATTTGCTATTTGTTGATGACATACAAAAACTGCGAGCATCCATCACAGGACTGGTTCAGCTTCTTGTTCAGTATGGAAATGAGTTAAAGAATATTCACTTCAAGATATTCCTCCGGAACGATATATACAGACAGCTCCACATCGTGAATAAATCGCATTTGGTAACATATACCGTCGATATGAAGTGGCGGAGTCCGCTCCTCCTTAAACTTCTGGTCTCCCGTGCGGTGGTTGATCAGCATGTAAAACATTACTGTGAGGAGCGTCTTGGAGAGAAGGTCGACGTTGCAGACGTAATTATCGGTTCAGATGATTATGTAGAGCGGATTTTTTATACGATTTTTGAACCGCGAGCAGGCGGGAATGGCGACTCAAACGGGAGTGAGCCGACGACGCATCAGTGGATACTGAAACGATTGATGGATGGGACCGGAAGCAGTTTCCCGAGAGAGCTTATCCATCTGGGAAACCGTGCAGTGGAGAAGCAGAGAGAGATGAACCGTATTCAGGGGAGCCATACCTCCATGAAACTGGTCAGCTTCAAAGCACTCAGGGAAGCTTTTGGGGCAATATCGCAGTACCGTTGCGATACCTATCTCTACTCTGAATTTCCGCACCTCGCAAAGCACTTCGATGTCTTTCGTGGCAGCGATTCTCCTGTTTTCCACCGGGAAGAGCTCTACATGCTCTTTGAACCGCTGAATCCGAAGGGGGATGAAGC
This sequence comes from uncultured Chlorobiaceae bacterium, assembly GCA_964353675.1. GTDB lineage: Bacteria > Bacteroidota > Ignavibacteria > UBA10030 > SZUA-254 > CAYGXH01. The sequence goes on along the minus strand of CAYGXH010000041.1, from coordinate 7,592 downwards.
GATTCGTGCGGTGTTCGATGCAGGTCTGATCACACCGCTCGGAAATAATGTAGACTCAAGCAGAAAATTCACCGTGCCCCTTCTCTACCGGCCGGGGCTCGGGGTCACCGAGCGGAGAAGGAAACTCTTTCCCACTCACAGCACCCTTGTAAAACGAGACGAGGTGAATATCTAAATCTACCCCTCATTAGAGATAAAAATAATAATGAGGGTGCCCCCGTAGGTCGATTGCCTCCGGTACATACGGAACTATTATATATCCGCGGCCAGGTATCAATAAGCTCCCCGTTATTTTTTTCTTTACATAACCTGTTTCAGATTCCAGTATAAAATATTTTCCTTCCTCCCACATGTTTCTACTATTGCAATTCTCTCTAAAAGATAGTACTTTAGACATCATTTTAATAAAATAATTTACCGTCGTATCCAAATTTTATCAAAATTGTAAGAAGAATCTATGGCTGAAGAAAAGAAATTTGTCTCATTCGTTCCCACCGAAACTGTAATGCCTGAATTTACAGTACGGGCAGTAATTCTTGGTATTTTCATGGCGGTGATTATGGGTGCCGCCAACGCGTACCTCGGTCTTAAAGCGGGAATGACGATCGCTGCAACATACACGACTGCGGTCATAGCGATGGCAGTGCTGAAAGCCATGAAGGGGACTATCCTCGAAGAGAATGCGGCAAGGACCGTCGGATCTATCGGTGGCAACATTGCCACCGGTGCGATCTTTACACTGCCGGCGTTTTTTATTGCGTCGCTCTGGAATCCCTTCTTCTCTGTGGAACATTATATCATCTCAACCATTATTCTGGTTGTTGCGGGCATCCTGGGTATTATGTTTGTTACCATTCTCAGACGGATTCTTGTCGAGGATGCGGACCTGCCATTTCCGGAATCGATCGCAGCTGCGGAGATCCATAAGTCGGGGCAAAGCGGAATTCAGAATTCCCGATTCCTTTTCTTCGGCATGGGAATTGGCGCATTCTTCAGCGCCCTTGTAGAGTTTAAATTCATCGCCGCCGGATGGCAAAAGGTTGTTTCCCTCTCCAAAGGCGCTCTACTGTTGAGAGCTCCCGGTATGAATCCTGCCTACTTCGGCGTGGGATACATCATCGGTCCGAGGCTTGGAGCGATTAACTTCAGCGGTGGTGTTATCGCATGGGGACTGCTCACACCGATTATCGCTTACTTCATGCACAGGGACAATCCCTCTGCAGTACAAGATTGGACTGTAGAGTTGACATCTGTATGGAAGAATTATGTCCGTTACATTGCGATAGGAGGGATGCTCGTCGGAGCTTTCTATACACTATATAAGATGCGTAAAAGTCTATTTGAGGGGCTTACTCGTTCATTTGCATATATTAAAAAATCTGCTGCCGGTGGTGTAGTTATTCCGCGTACCGAAAAAGATATCAGTATCAAATGGTCAATGCTCGTTATCGGTATCATAACAGTAATAATGTTTTTCATCTTCAATTACTTTACCGGCATCGCCTTTCCTGCGGGGGTTGCTACGGTCGTCATGCTTGTACTCGGATTCGTATTTGCAGCCGTTTCTGGATACCTGGTTGGCATAATCGGTGTGAGTAATAATCCTACAAGTGGACTAACTGTTTCAGTACTGATCGTTGTTGCGTTCCTTATGGTGGGCTTGGGGATGGGGGGAGTGGCGGCTGTGGCAGCCGTGCTCGGTGTTGCGGCTTTTACATGTACGAGTGTTTCCGTTGCTGGTGAAATGATGCAGGATCTTAAAGCAGGACACATTCTCGGCTGTACACCTTGGAAAATGCAAGTGGGCGATATCTTCGGTGTCAGTGCAGCGGCATCTGTGATGTTCCTTATTCTCTCCCTCCTTCACCTCGGGGATGTCAAGAAAGTGGTCGGATCTGAATTGGATAAACTCAGTGTAAGTGGGGTCAGTTCTGTTGAGTACAAAGGTGAAAATCCCGATTATATGGGGAAAGTATATACACTTGAAGAAGTAAAAGGACTCCCTCCGGAAATGCAGAATGAGGTGCTCGGTACAAATGCCGGATTCGGCGGGGAAAAACTTGCCGCACCTCAAGCTAGTCTCATGGCTGTGGTCGCAAAGGGTATCGTTGAAGCAAAGACCGAAATTATTCTCATCATTGTGGGTGTCTTCATGGGATTGGCTCTGATCCTCATGCAGGTGAAAAGTCCTATGTTAATCAGTGTAGGTATGTACCTTCCCATTGACACATCATTCGCTATATTCACAGGGGGCATGATCAAAGGACTCTTTGATAAGATCGCCGAGAAACGGAAATTTGAGCCTGCAACGAAGGAACGAGTCAATAATGTGGGTGTATTAATCTCCTCCGGACTGATAGCAGGCGAAGCATTGCTCGGACTTCTATTTGCCGGTCTCGCATTCGCCGAGGTAAAGCTCTTTGAGATGTTTCAAGAACCGACTTTTCTCTTCAGTCTTGTTTCCATACTGATTATCGGGTATCTGATGATTCGTCTTCCCTTTGGAAGTGTGAAGAAGTAGTGGTGGTGAGGGTAGAACCGCACTTATGGGAAACAATCGCTGATTCTAATCGTTCCGTAATGCTTCAACCGGGTCGATATGAGCGGCACGGGCGGCCGGATATAGCCCTGCTGTCACGCTGACTCCGACACCGACAGCAAGTGCGATGAGGATAAGCCACACTGGGAGTGCAAACAGATCGATGGATGGAATTCCCTCGCTCTGCATATAAAATTGAGCGATTGCTGAGACGATTCTCGTGATGATAAATCCGCAGAGGATACCTCCAATTGTTCCGATGAGACCGATTACTCCCGATTCAACGAGGAAGAGAATGCGAATTTCCCCTTCGTCGGCGCCAAGGGATTTTAAAATACCGATCTCGCGTTTTCGCTCTGTGATCGACATAACCATCGTGTTTACGATCCCGAGTGAAGCTGTTATGAGTGCAATGAGACCAACAACACTTAGGGCGAGATCGAAGTAGAAGAAGAAACGTTGAAGTTCTTCAAATTGAGCCGCGAAGCTGAATGTTCGGAAACCCATTTTTTCTACAGAATCCCTGACTGTTTTATAAAGAACGTGTTGATCGAGATCGAGCGTTACTTGTGAAAAGGTTCGTCCATCGCCGTTCTCTCCCTGGGAAAAGAGTGTACCACTGCTCATCGCGGTAAATATTTCCACTGGATTGCCGCCTAGTCCCCGGGCACTGAAACGTTTAGCCGTCGCGATTGGTATGATTATCGGTTCGATCCGTACAGTACCCATGTGGCCTCCTTCACGAACACAGCATATCGTTAGTGTATCGCTTATAGTTTCCTGAGCATTCATGAATCCATTCAGGAATCTTCTGAGTGTGCTGTTGGCTTCGGTCTGTAACACTTTCCTGCGATACGAACTATTCCAGAGCGAGTCAACCTTAATCCTCTTGATGCGATCGAGGATTGTAACTCCTCCGTCAATGAGGATGTGCGATAATCCGCTGTCAATCACAGACACATGAACGGCCACGACAATTGGCTTTCCGATGGTTGATTCCGGAGAGGAGATTCCTGCTTTCTTCAGCAATGCATCGGATACAATGACCTCCCTGGCACTGTCGTTTCCGAATGGTTTTCCGGCCTGTACTTTCGAAAAGAGCTTTGTCACCATTGCCTTCGATGATAGGGCCTGCGCTTTGGAGTCGATTGCGGTGTCTCCTATGTAAACTTTTACAGAGAAGGCATCATATGGGTAAACGAGATTTACACCGGGTACAGCCGCCAGTTGCTCGAGGGCCGCGAGATCGAGCTTTGGTGAGGGTATGGAATCATTGTTTTTTGAGTTTTCTTTTGGATATACCTGTATAGTTGAAAATAAACCGAGCTGATTATATTGCTCTGTGATGTATTGCTGATTACCTGCGCCGAACGATAGCATTGCAACGAAAGCCGCAATCGCAATTGCAATCCCTGATGTAGTTAATAAGGTCCGGAGTTTCATCCGCCACAAATTTCCGGTGGATATGACCATTAGGTCCCGAATCGTCACGAGACTGACCCCCCCAGTCCGGACGTATCGGCATCTATAATTTTACCGTAGTGTAGTCTTACTGATCGGTGCGTATATTTTCTGGCTATCTCGAGGTTGTGCGTCACAATTACGACCGTCAGCCCGTCGTGATTAAGTGAAGTGAGGAGATTTCCGATCTGTTGTGCGTTTTCATAGTCGAGGTTGCCGGTCGGTTCGTCGGCAAACAGTATCTCTGGTTTTTTCACGATGGCACGTGCGAGCGCTACTCGCTGCTGCTCTCCGCCTGAAAGATCGGCCGGTTTATGTGTTAAGCGATTGGCCAGACCCAACTGAACCAGGATATCGGTAGCAAGTCTGCGGCGATCTCTCGGTGATGTCCCAACAAAATAGAGGGCTGTTTCTACATTTTGGAGCGCTGTGTAGTGTGAAATAAGGTTAAATGATTGGAAAACAATTCCCACGCTATGGGCGCGGTAGGATGCAAGCTCGCGGCGTGACATACTACTAAGAGGTGTGCCGCGTATTTCTATCAAACCTGATGTGGGAGTATCCAGACCTGCTAACATGTTGAGGAGAGTAGTTTTCCCTGATCCGGAAGATCCGACAATTCCAAGGAACTCACCGGGAGCAATCGTCATCGAGATCCGGTCGAGCGCCCGGACTTCCTGAGGTCCCCGTCGATAATAGCGACGTATGTCAACGGTTCGCAAAAGCGGTGTTGGCGTCATGGTGTAATCTGGAGCAAGAGTTTTTGGTACAATAGCATGAATATATGAGTTTTAATCGGAAAACGCTAAAGAAATTGGTGGAATATATGATAACGTAAAACCAATACTGTGACGTTAATGATCAAACGCTGCATTACTCTTACAAAAGCGGAGAATTTGCATAGATATTTTGCATGTTTCAGTTTATTTGACAATAAATCGTATTCTACCTAACTTTGGGTAACTTATCGACCAAGGGAACAGAAGAATTGTGCTATGATTGGAAAGACTATCTCCCATTATAAGATCCTTGAAAAATTAGGTGAGGGCGGAATGGGAGTAGTCTATCGTGCCCGTGATACGAAACTCGATCGGGATGTTGCACTGAAGTTTCTCCCCCCAAATCTTGCGGTTTCACAAGAAGAAATTAAACGTTTTGAGACGGAAGGAAAAGCAGTCTCATCATTAAATCACCCCAACATCGCTACGATCTTTGATATCGATGAAGTCGATGATCCCACAACTGTGGGTAAGCAGAGGTACCTCGTCCTCGAATATATTCCTGGTGGGACACTTAAAACGAAGTTGAAACAGTTAAAATCCGAAGATAAAAGATTTTTGGTTGCCGATGTCATCAACTACGGAATACAAATCGCCGAAGCGCTGGCACACGCACACCTTCATCACATTGTCCATCGGGATGTGAAGACCGACAATATTATGCTCACAGCTGAGAGGAAAGTGAAGCTGACTGATTTCGGTCTGGCGAAGCTCAGAGGAAGTATGCAGGTGACAAAAACGGGGAGCACGCTCGGAACAGCGGCATACATGTCACCGGAGCAAATACGTGGAGAAGAAGCAGACCAGCGATCAGATATTTTTTCTTTCGGCGTTGTTTTATATGAACTAGCAACATCTCAATTACCGTTTCGAGGTGAATTTGAAGCCGCTTTGAGTTACTCCATTCTGAATGAATACCCACAGCCCGTGAAATCGTTGAGAGCTGACATACCGGAAGCGCTGGAACGAATCATCAATCATTGTCTAGAGAAAGATCCGGCAAAGCGGTATCAGAGTGCAGATGAGATCACTATGGATTTAAGTAACCTGGGGCAGAGTATCAGCGGCAAATCATCTTCGATACAAGATAAGTCCGGGGAAAACCGGCTCATCAAGCGTCGTGGTGTCAGGTGGGCATTGGTATCGATTGCCTTTGTGGTCATTATTGGAGTAGTCAGTGTTTTTCTGTTTTATCCTGAATCAGGATCGAATGAGGTGAACAGAAAATCTATTGCAGTTCTCCCGTTCAAAAATTTAAGTGACAACAAGGAAGACGAATACTTCAGTGACGGGCTAACGGAGGACCTCATAGCTCAATTGTCGAAGATATCCGATTTGAGGGTTATTTCCCGGACATCGGTAATGCAGTTCAAGGGCATCAATAAAAGCATCCGGGAAATCGCCGCCGAACTTAACGTCGTGAACATCCTCGAAGGGAGTGTACGTAGCGCGGGTAACAATGTACGGATAGTTGCACAGCTTATTGATGCGACAAAGGATGAACATCTCTGGGCTGAAACGTACGACCGGGAAATGACGCAGATATTTACAATTCAGAGCGATATCGCCTTTAGAATTGCAACAGCATTGAAATCAACACTCACTCAGAATGAGCGTGACCTGTTACAGAAAAAACCCACAGAAAATATTACTTCCTACTCCTACTACATGAGGGGGCGTGAATATTATAACCTCTACACCAACGAGTACAATGAAAAGGCTGTCTCTCTCTTTCAGAAATCTCTCCAACTCGATCCGCAGTATGCTTTGGCATATGCAGGTTTGGGTGATGCCTTTGCACAGAGAGTCCTGAGGTTTGGATACCCTGCGGTATGGATTGATTCCTCAATCACATACAGCACCAAAGCTATCACACTCGATCCGACACTCGCGGAGGGTTATAAGGCATTGGGTCTTAGTTATGCTTCGAAGGGATGGTTTCGCCGGGCTATCGAGATGTACAACAAATCGATTGAATATAATCCAGGCGCTACTTCTGCGATCATAAATATTGGTATTGTAAAATTGAATACCGGAAAGTTTGATGAAGCGGTTGAATGGCTCCATAAGGGGCTACAAAGTGATCCCCTGGCGGTAAACTCATATGTCGGTCTGGGGTACGCATATTTTTCAGTCGGCGATATAATAAAGTATGAGGAAACGGTTAACAAATGGACAATTCTAGACCCAAATAATGTCCATGTTTATATTGGTAATAGTATGACTGCCATGCTGCAGAAAGAATATAAGCGAGCGATGGACGAAATTATGAAGCCTCTTTCTGCCATGCCTGATAATGTTATCCTCCTCAGTGGTGCAGGTGACATACAACTTGCTATGGGCAATCTTACAGAAGCAAAAAAGTATTACGAATCTGTAGTGAAAAAAGACTCCCTGCTTCGCTCTACTGTAACAGGGAGGCTGCCGCTTTTAGGATTAGGGTACATCATGTGGAAAGGAGGCAATCATGATGGAGCACGTAAGGTATTTACAAAAATTGTTACGAATGATCAAAAAGAAATGGGTGAAGGGAATGAACGTTTTTCCTTGCCGTTAGACATCGCCTGCATCAATGCAATTGAGGGAAAGAAGGATGAAGCATACAAATGGCTTCAGAAAGCCGTGGATGCGGGTTGGCGTTATTACAATTGGGCACAGGTGGATCCGATGTTGGAAAATTTATGGGGCGATGAGAAGTTCAAAACTATTATGACATTCCTTAAAAACGATATTGACCGGATGCGTGAAAGAATGATGGTTGCCGAACAGTGATAACGAATCGAGCCATCGGGGAATCAATATATAACAACAGA
>CAYGXH010000040.1:0-13214 GCA_964353675.1 uncultured Chlorobiaceae bacterium | reverse complement strand
GCCGCTTTTGAGCAAAGGACGTTTATGCGATTTCAGCATCGTGAGTTTATTCTGGTCAAAACCCATGCTCCTTCTAACACTGTCCGGTAGTTGAATGATCTCATCGGCAACCATCGATTGCATCACAGGATCAAGACTGTCGACCACGACGCTTGCCCCTTCATTATTCTGGAGTGATTTCCGTACCAGGGTTGCACTCGTTCGCATCTGACGGAGCAGTGTTTTTGCATTAATCAGAATCTCTTTACCCTCACGATTCACTGCCTCGGCGATGGAGCGATCGAGCATCGAATCGATCCCGTCGGGTGCATGGCTGACGATGTATTGTGCAATAATGTCACTGTACTCGGGAGTCAGATCTCCCCGCCCGATTTTCATAAGCGCGTCATCAACTGATTTTTGGGTGGTGGCGGGGTAAAGACCCGAAATGGTTTGAATAAATGTATTATAAGATGAAAAGAACTCGGGTCCATAGATACCCACGCCGCATAAAGCGAAGCCAAAAACCCATAACAACCACCTCCCTTTTGTAACACCATGTTTCAGCGAATTTATCACTGCAAGGATGAGGGTCGCAGTTCCTATCGCAAGCAGTACCCAAGGACCGATTCGAAGAATATCCATATTGGTTTCCTTTCAAGGTTATTAACTTATCGGTTTTCCCGGGAGAGAGCACAACTCTCCCCTGCTCTATCTGAATCAGAGCGCCCCCTCATCCTCGCGACGACTTACCATTCTTTACTTCGGAGTCACTAGACCGAAGGCCTCTTCGAGCGCTTCCCGGAATTTTTCAAGCTGATTATCAAAAACCATAATCGACCTGCGGGAAAATTTTTTATCGCCATCGTTGGATGGTTTACTCTCAGAGATCGTCAGATACTTCGAATTATTTTTCGCCTCTCTGACGTCAAAGAAGAACGTCGTTTTTCCGAAAGTCACTTTTTTTGAAAATAACGATTCCATTACAGCCTCCACAAATTATTGGTGATTAGTTAATTTATTAGTTACGCATAAGGAGCGTACGGTGGAATCGTCTCCTCACGGGGCTTCGATGTGGCACCCTGATAGGATGTGTCTTGCACGGAAAGATATGAAAAATCTATTTCGGTGTCAAGTAAAATGTTGAAATTCCTGTATAAAGAAAAAGCCCCCAACCTTAACCGGTCGAGGGCTTTTCTTTGGAAAAAAGAGGGAAACAGCTTAATACATATCACCCATACCGCCGCCATGAGGCATCTGTGGCATTGGTTTCTCTTTTTCGGGTTTCTCTACGATGGTTGCTTCCGTCGTGAGCAGTAATCCTGCTACGCTGGCAGCATTCTCAAGAGCAATACGCGTCACTTTCGTCGGATCAATAACACCGGTCTTGATGAGATTTTCATACTTCTCGGTCTGCGCGTTGAAGCCGTAATCATCCTTCCCTTCTTTCACTTTGTTTACGATCACGGATCCGTCGAGTCCGGCGTTGTTAACGATCCACCGAATCGGTTCTTCAAGTGACTTGCGGACTATTTCAATACCGATTTTCTGATCAGCGTTTTCATATTTCAGAGTATCGAGTGTTGTCATGACACGAAGGTACGCTACGCCTCCGCCCGGCACGATTCCTTCCTCGACTGCTGCACGGGTTGCATGGAGGGCGTCCTCAACACGGGCCTTCTTCTCTTTCATCTCAATTTCGCTTGCAGCCCCGACTTTTAGCACGGCGACACCGCCCGATAATTTTGCCAGTCTCTCCTGGAGTTTTTCTTTATCATAATCCGATGTCGTCTTTTCGATCTGAGCCTTAATTTCGTTGATTCGCTTCTTAATGTCTTCCTTCTTACCGGCGCCTTCAACAATCGTTGTATTGTCCTTATCGATTGTGATCTTCTTTGCACTGCCCATATAAGAGAGTTGTGCGTTTTCCAGCTTGAAACCTTTTTCCTCGGAGATAACGGTGCCGTTCGTTAGTACGGCGATATCTTCGAGCATCGCTTTCCGTCTGTCACCGAATCCCGGCGCTTTAACTGCTGCGACTCTCAGCGTACCGCGGAGTTTATTGACAACGAGAGTTGCGAGAGCTTCGCCCTCCAGATCCTCTGCGATGATGAGAATCGATTTGCCCGCCTGCGCGATCTTTTCAAGAATCGGAAGCAGGTCCTTCATGACACTGATCTTCTTGTCGTGAATGAGGATGTAGGGATCCTCCAGCTTTGTTTCCATCGTGTCTGCATCGGTAACGAAATATGGAGAGAGGTATCCACGATCAAACTGCATACCTTCAACCCACTCAACGTTGGTTTCCGTACCCTTGGCTTCTTCAACTGTGATAACGCCGTCTTTTCCAACCCTTTCCATGGCGTTGGCAATGAGTTCGCCGATTGTCCGGTCGTTATTGGCAGAGATAGAACCGACCTGTGCGATCTTTTCCTTATCATCGCCGACCGTCTTGCTGATCTTTTTCAGCTCCTCAACAACTTTTACGACAGCCATATCAATACCGCGCTTCAGATCCATCGGATTCGCGCCGGCTGTGACGTTCTTCATTCCTACCCGAACGATCGCCTGCGCAAGGACTGTTGCCGTGGTCGTCCCGTCGCCCGCTACATCGGATGTCTTGCTGGCAACTTCGCGCACCATCTGAGCTCCCATATTCTCGATGGGATCCTCAAGCTCGATTTCCTTCGCCACTGTTACACCGTCTTTTGTTACCGTCGGTGCGCCGAATTTCTTATCGATTACAACATTACGCCCCTTCGGCCCGAGTGTTACTTTTACGGCATCAGCGAGTTTATCAACGCCGCGTTTCAAAGCGGAACGAGCGTCTGCACTGTATGTAATTATTTTTGCACCCATAAATTATCAGCTCCTTTTTATTATTCTATTTGATTGACATTACATTAAACGATTGCGAATATGTCGCTCTCACGCATGATCAGGTATTCCTGACCATCGATGGTGACTTCCGTCCCGGAATATTTACCGTACAGTACTTTATCGCCGGCTTTTACTTCCATCGGAACGATCTTTCCGTCGTCGGATTTTCTGCCCGGGCCAACTGCGACAACTTCCCCGATAACTGGTTTCTCTTTCGCTGTATCCGGTAGATAGATTCCTCCCTTCGTCTTCTCTTCCGCGGGTGACGGTTTAATGATAATACGATCACTCAAAGGTTTAACCTTCATAGATATAGCTCCTTTAATTTATTGTTTTATAATACGTTATAAGATATCAAAAGGAAAAGATTTACTTCAAGAAGCATCGCACTCCGTTACGAGCGGGTGAAATATACTTAAATTTTAATCAAAAATCAAGAATTGAAGCGTACCGTGAATAATCCCTTATTTACCCTCTATGACAAGCACAAATTCTCCACGAATGCGGCCCTTCGAGAAATGCTCAATAATTTCTTTTACACTACCATGAACGATTTCTTCAAATATTTTTGTCAACTCCCGCGATACGGATATTTTTCGATCTCCGAAAATATTCAATATTTCGGAGAGAGTCTTTAACAATCTGTGAGGTGATTCATAAATGATAACCGTTCTCCGCTCGCGTGATAACTGCGCTAGATATGAATTCCGTCCTTTTTTCAGCGGTAGAAATCCGACGAAGACAAACTTGTCGGATGCTAAACCACTCGTAATAAGAGCAGGAAGGAAGGCAGTCGGCCCCGGAATCGCGACGACGGGAAGATGCTCTGCAAGCGCGGCTCTTACTATTCCGACAGCAGGGTCGGATATTCCCGGTGTACCGGCTTCGGAAACGAGCGCAACCGATTGTCCGGCTTTGAGTGCATCAAGTATTTTCGGAATTCTCCTCTGCTCGTTATAGCTGAAGTAACTCACCAACGGCTTGCTGATCTTGTAGTGTGTGAGTAGGATTCTTGTCTTCCGTGTATCTTCTGCAGCTATAATATCGACTTCTGAAAGAATCCTGACAGCACGGATTGTAATATCCTCCAGATTACCGATTGGAGTGCTCACGATGTACAGAGTACCGTTCTTGATTGGAGTGTTCACTATTAAGATTATTCCACAGGATATTATGAAATACGTGCTATTACCGGCGGACGCCGTTTAAATTCATTGCGGCGGATTAAATCCTTTACCCTGCTGATAAATGAAGGGTCGAATCCCGATGCCTTCAGTTTTTCATCACTCTCCCCAAGTGTGACCATCGCGTGGAGAAGCTGATCGACCTGCCGATACGTAAATCCGAGTTCCCCTTCATCCGTCTGACCTGCCCAGAGGTCAGCCGTCGGTTCTTTGTCGATGATATTACGCGGAACACCAACTGCTTCTGACATCTGCCAAACCTGCGTCTTGTAGAGATCACCGATCGGATTTATGGCACACGCTGTGTCACCAAAAAGCGTTCCATATCCCAGAAGTGATTCAGTCTTATTGCTCGTTCCAATAACCAGAGCCTCTTCACGCGAAGAGACATCATAGAGGACAATCATGCGCTGGCGTGCCATAACGTTCCCTCTGCGTACCTGGTCGATTTCTCCAATTTTAGAGAGATATGCATCCACCATGGGAGTAATATCGATCGTCTGGGAACGGATACCAAGTAACTTTACTACCTCCAATGCGTCTCTGATACTATCGGGACTGCTCGTCTTGTAAGGAAGGAGAAGTGCCAGGACATTCTCTTTCCCGAGCGCTTCAACGGTAAGATATGCCACTAGCGATGAATCGACTCCCCCCGAGAGTCCCGCAATCCCTTTTCGGAATCCCGCCTTTGCAACTTCTGTCCGTATAAATCCGACTAATTGCTTTCGTATTTTTGCAGTATCGAGAACCATAGGAATACAACCATCTTTTGTTAATGTATATATTTAAAATCTTTCCATCCCGTAATGGATGATTATAGGAAAAGTGTGTTTATATTTTTGTTGCATTACCATTTTGATATTTCAAACGATAATCGGTCATTATTTATTACCGAAACTCACCTCTCCCTATCCCCCGCCTTAAAGATTGGCGGGTAAACTCTCCTACGAAGAGAGGGAACGCTTGATTATTGTTCCTTTAAAACATAGCCTTAACATTCTCCCCTTGTAGGAGGTAATGCCCGTTCTCAGTTATATATGGAAAATACGGATAAATGGCACGAAATTCAAAACGATTCTTCCGTTAGATTTCTTGATTTTCCAGTCAAAGTTTGATATGTTATAGTAAGAAAGGATTATGATATACATATGAAGAAAACCTCGATTCTCATCCTCATCTCTCTTATCACCTCCGCTTTTGTTTTCGGAGGAGATATTGCCCCTCTTGGAAAACAGTTGCAGAAAAAGTACATCTCCATGTCTGAGAATGATCAGACTGTCGTCGTGATTTACCTGACGGATAAAGGCGATATCGGCAAGTACAAAGTAATACAGGCGCAATCATTTCTCACCGAACGCTCGATCCAACGGCGACTGAAAGTTAGAACACCGGACGCTGTTATCGATGAACGGGATTATCCGCTCCACCAAATCTACGTCTACGCAATCGGAGAGAACGTACTTCAAATCAGGCATCAGTTAAAATGGTTCAATGCTATCAGCGCAATCGCAACGAAGAGCCAGATTGAAATAATCAGGAAATTTAATTTTGTGAAGGAAATCGAACTCGTAGGACAATGGAAAAAAGATAAAGAAAGCGAAAAAGAACAGTCACTAGAGAAAGTAATTGCACCACCTGAACCGAGCGGAACCACTTCTTTCAACTATGGAACATCTTTTATTCAGGTGAATCAAATCAACGTGCCCATTGTGCACGATAAGGGAATTTATGGACAGGGAGTTATCGTTGGTGTTTTCGATAACGGCTTCCGCATTCTTAACCATGAATCATTTGCAACGATGAATATTATTGCTCAGCGGGACTTCGTCGACCACAAGGAAAGCGTTATCCCCTACAATCCGTCCCACGGTGGACACGGTGTCAACACACTCTCCACGGTCGGCGGCTTCAGGTCCGGTCAGCTGATAGGTCCTGCATTCGGTGCAGATTACATACTCGCGCGGACCGAGAATGATTCAAGCGAAACTCCCATTGAGGAAGATTATTGGGCGGCGGCAATTGAATGGGCAGACAGTATCGGCGTCGACGTCACCAGCACCTCTCTCGGATATCTCACATATGATGCTCCATATACAAGCTGGACATGGGAGGATATGGACGGCAACACGACTCTCATAACCAAAGCCGCAGACCATGCAGTGAGTCTCGGTATAGTTATCGTAAATTCTGCGGGTAATAACGGCTACACCAGTGAACATAATACATTAAATGCGCCGGCTGACGGTGATAGCGTTATAGCGGCGGGCGCGGTGACATCCGCAGGAGAACGATCGTCATTCAGCTCTGTTGGTCCTACGACCGATTATCCAGCAAGAATAAAACCGGATATTATGGCGATGGGATCGGGTGTAAAAGTCGCAAGCTCATCGGATCCATTCGGTTACGGATCTGCAAACGGAACATCATTCTCATGCCCCCTCTCGGCAGGTGTAGCGGCCCTCATATTATCTGCGAATCCCACACTAACTCCGATGCAGGTCAGGGATGCGATGCTGCAGACAGCGGGCAACGCGGCAGTTCCCGACAACCTCATGGGCTGGGGAATCCTAAATGCCGACAGCGCCATACGATATTATGGGATTTTACCATTAGGCACGGTCAGCGGCACAGTCTACGCCGATCTCAACAGTAACGGCATTAAAGATCCCGAGGATACATCTCTCACAGGAATAAAAATTTACCTCACCGGATCTGCAACCGATTCCACATATACCGACGAATCGGGTAATTACAATTTCGACAGTCTCGCAATCGGCGCGTATACAATTTCACAGGAGATATTAACAGGATGGAAACAGACAACTCCCCTACTTATACATAGCTTTTACCTCCTTCATATGGATGATACATCCGGTTTAGATTTCGGGAACTTCCGACTTGCCATAATCCGGGGTTCGAAGTTCAACGATCTGAATGCGAACGGAATTCAGGATGGGCTTGAAAGCGGAATGGATAACTGGGTATTTACCCTCTCAAACGGGGATACTTCATACAGATCTGTTACTCAGGACGGCGGCACGTTTACATTCTCAGACATTGATACAGGTACATACGCTATCAGTGAAAGCATACGAGTGGGTTGGTTTCAAACAATTCCGTTGAATTACGGTTCCTATACAATTTCCATTAATAGAAGTCTGGATACTTCGGGATTCATATTCGGTAACCATTATATACCGGACTCTATGTATCGGATTACATATGGATGGAATATGTTGTCATTTCCAAAAATTGTGTCGGACTATTCAATCTTCAAATACTATCCTACAGCCGAATCAGACCCATTCATATACAGCAATGGCTATGTGGGACTCGACACCATCCCGCCGAAAACGGGATATTGGTTAAAATCGTCAGCAACTCAGAATGTTATCATTCAAGGATCTCCGCGGTTAGTTGACACGCTTAACCTTGTCGAAGGATGGAATCTCGTCGGATCGATTGATGATACGATTCCAAAATCATCACTAGTACAAATTCCCGACACAATCATTGGTACAATGTTCTGCTTTAAGAACGGACTCTATTATCAGCAAGAGCCTGATAGCGATCTATATCCCCACCAAGGATATTGGATAAAAGCGAGGACAAACGGAATGATTGTTATGAATGCTTCGTGGAAGAACCAACAATCGGTTCTAAACAAACCGCCTGTTGAAGTATTCAAACCATCGAATACAATAACATTCACCGACGACAGAGGTATTGAGCAAAAACTTTATTTTGGATTTGATGCTGAACATTTACGTATGCAGGAATTTTTTGAGTTACCCCCTTTGCCTCCGGATGGAATTTTTGACGCGAGATTCGATAATAATCTCACATTAGCGGCAACACACAAAGTACAAAGTACAAAGAACATTCTTATCCAATCAACAGATTATCCGATAACAATAAGATGGGTGGCATCCGATCATAGAGCATATCTAACCATCGATGGAAAGCAGATCGAACTAAACGGCGACGGAAAAGCGATTATTGCAGAAAAACCAATGAAAGTATCCCTGACATTGGATCCAAGCGATGTGCGTGAAATCCCGAAAACGTTTGCACTGGAACAAAATTTTCCTAATCCGTTCAATCCCCTAACATCGATCCGTTATCAATTACCCGTTAGCGGTTGGGTAACGGTAAAGGTCTACAATTCATTCGGACAGGAAATGGTTACCCTCGTCGACGGACCACAGGAAGCAGGATACAAGTCGGTTGAGTGGGATGCGAGTCAGTTTGCAAGCGGCGTTTATTTTTATAGACTGATTGCCGGTTCGTTTATCAGTACGAAAAAAATGGTTCTGATACGATAGGGACAGATATTGACATTATCAATAGCCCCTAACTTAAGTTGGGGGCTATTGATGGTTTATCTAGTTTTCACGATAAATTAATATCACGGATTTTCCTGATTTATCCATATAAGCCCTGTACATTCCTGCAGTGTTGAAGGGCATAGCGATGTTCCCTTTTCCATCGAGGGCAATCACACCGCCCGTCCCGCCCAAATCGGTGAGTTTCGCGATAACAGCCTCTGAAGCTTCTGCAACTGACATTCCTTTATACTCCATCATATCGGATATGTCCTTACCCACGCTCAACCGGATAAAGTATTCTCCGTCGCCTGTTCCCGATACCGCGCAGGTTTTGTTATTAGCATAATTTCCCGCGCCGATAATCGGAGAATCTCCAACCCTCCCGAATCTTTTATTTGTCATCCCGCCTGTGGAAGTCCCGGCGGCAAGATTGCCGTTCCTATCTAGCGCTGCACATCCAACCGTTCCATGCTCTTTACCGGATATTCCTGCAGGAGGATTCTTTTTCCTTTCCAATTTCAATGAATCGTCACGCCGTGAATCCTCCTTTATCATCCGTTGTAACTGGTTCCATCTTCTCTCCGTACGGAAGTAATCGGCCGGCATCATTTCCATCCCCTGCTCCCGGGCAAAAGTTTCAGCGCCTTCGCCGGCGAGCATAACATGCCAGGATTTTTCCATTACAAGCCGCGCAAGACTGATCGGATTCTTAATGTGCTTAACCGCCGCTACAGCTCCCGCATTGAGCGTCCTACCGTCCATTATTGACGCATCAAGTTCATTAGTTCCTTCATGCGTGAAGACGGCGCCCTTGCCTGCGTTGAATAGCGGCGAGTCTTCCATAATTTTTATTGTTGTTTCCACCGCATCGACAGCGGATCCGCCCTTTTTAAGAATATCGTATCCAGCTGTAAGCACCTCTGTTAATTGATCACGGTATTCATTCTCAAGTTCAGGTGTCATGGAGGATTTTGTGATTGTTCCGGCACCTCCGTGAATCACGATAGCAATTGTCTCTGTATTGTCTGCCGGTGTCTGTGCCTGTGTATTGCCGGGAAGACCGAAATATATGATAATCAGTAGCAGAAAAATAAACATCCCGAATGGAGTCGATTTCATAGCATACCTGTATGTTAGTGCTGAAGGAATGATCACATATAATTACCACCGATCGGTAGTGTAAGAAATTTAGAGACAGAATGCAATCTGCACGCAGGTCTTGATACTCGACCATATATTCGGTATGTTTTATGTGGAACAAGCACATAATATCCCTTAAGGATTAGATAATAAGTTATATCTATCCATAACGAAGCATGAAATTTAAATCAAAGGAATTGCACACATGAAGAGAAAACTAAAGGACGGAGTAGAATCCTTACCTAATATCGGTCCTATCACAGCCGTAAAACTGAAGAAGATAGGGATTACAACAGCAGATGATTTTCTAGAGCAAGATCCTTACGAAATATTTGAAACTCTAAGGAGGGAAGTCGATCCTACATTGTGCCGGTGCGCTCTTGCGGCTATTGTCGGTGCGAGCGAGGGCAAACCTTGGCACAGGATCACAAAACAGACGGCTAAGGAGTATGAAAGACGGCACCCGTATCATCGTTGGGGAAAATGTTGATGGATAAGAATAACGGCCATAGAAAAATCAGAATTGTTGAAATCGACGGTAAGAATATATCGGAGCATCCTGAAGTTATCTGTTTCATCAATCCTAACCACCCATCTTACTCACTGAAACTTCAGTGGCTGAAGAAACGATTTGCCGAAGGATTGAAAATCAAACTGCTGTATCGTGAACATGATACAAAGTGCGTCGGTTTCATCGAATATATTCCGGGAGAGTTCGCGTGGCGGGCGGTAGATGCGAGGGGATATCTCTTCATACACTGCATCTGGATGTACAGAAATACCAACAGGAACAGGGGCTTTGGCTCTATTCTCATCAACGAATGCATAAATGACGCTAAAGCGCAGAATAAGGATGGAATTGCGGTGATCGCAAGCGAAGGTCCTTTCATGGCAAAGAATAATCTTTTTAAGAAAAACCGATTTCGCGTAATTGATACTTCCGGAGTTTACACACTGCTCGTGAAACAGCTTAAAAAGGGGCCGCTTCCTGCATTTAAAAATTGGGAGAAAGAATTAATCAAATTGAGGGGATTGAATGTGATTTACTCACATCAATGCCCATGGGTAGCTCGTTCAATCGATGAGTTACGAAAAACTATTCTTGAAAGCGGACTGAAAGCAAAATTCAGACAGCTGAAAACTGCCCGTCAGGCACAGAACGCTCCATCGATCTACGGTGTTTTCACTCTCGTATATAATGGAAAGATCCTGGCCGACCATTACATATCTGGTCGAAGGTTCCAGAATATCATCCGGAAGGAAATACCGCGGATCGAGTCAAATGGTCATCACCCTTCACAACATAAAAAAAGCCGGTCTCATTTTTGAAACCGGCTTATGATTATTTTAGAGATATATTGCTTACTTGACGAGCATCAGTTTCTTTGATTCGATGAAGTTGTTCACTCTGAGCTGGTAGAAATAAATCCCGCTCGAGAGAGCCGACGCATCAAAAGTCACCGAATGATCCCCTGCTGGTCTCACCTGGTCGACGAGTGTGGCTACTTCTTGTCCGAGGAGATCATACACCTTGACGCTAACATAAGAAGCTGCAGGGAGTCCGAATCTTATCGTGGTACTCGGATTGAATGGATTGGGATAGTTTTGATATAGTGTGATCTTCGATGGTAATGGCTCAGATTCGATGGTGAAAGTATTCTTTCCATTTGATCTGATCGTCATAGAACCAGTTTGATCCATCCGTTGTTTTGAAACAATCCTCTCACCGTTTCGTTCCACAATATTGAACGAATGTGTCGATTGCTGCTTTATATCCCATGAGAGCTGGAGGTTGACATTATTCCCTTGAATAGAAATTGGAATTCTGCTATCCTGCATATTCTCTCCCTCCAACAATTCAACAAAGAGACCGGATGCGAACCGGACATCAGTAACACCATCAGGTGGAAGTGGCGGTAATGAGAACCGATCCAGATCAATTTCCTTCTCCTGAACAGTGCCAAAATAGAGCTTCGTGCTCAACCGATTGCTTCCGGTTGATCCAACAGGACCGAATGTCAACCGATTTAGCTGGTCGAGTACCGATTCAGAGCGTGAGACAGCGGCACTCTTTAACTTTGTATTATTAACATCAAGGACAAAAGTACCGGCAGCCGAAGTTTTCACCCAGTACGCCTTACCCGGTTCCAAAGTATCAACCGAATAATAACCGCTTACACCGCTATAACCAAAGTAATCAGAAATTACTGAAGTATTCAGTACAATGGCCAATGTTGGTATCGGATATGCAATCGAACCAATCATATTCCATCCTGACAACACATCTATCGTATCGATCAGCTTCGGGTATCCGGAAATAGTATTTTGTTGATTTCCGGAATACTTCATCCAATAGCCGACGCCAATTAGGATAGAATCCTCTGAAGCGTAGCCACTGGGTAAGTAGGCAAAGGCATCAGAGCCTGCTGCTGGATACAGCGTCGTCTTGCGATTATCCGCCACCATAACGGGAAGAGAAATCATATTCCACCCACCCTCCATTTCATTTACCGACTGTACAATCAATGAGAATTCATCGGCACCAATATCAGGCTTTACCGGATTGCGAGGTTCCCCGTCGAAATCATCTGTAACCTCAGCCACCGGTATGCCGGTACTATCGAGAAACGCTGAAGATACATGCAGGTTAGTTGATGAGTAAAACGGAGGATTGACCGATATGGAAAAACCATCCATACCCGATGCTGTTTGCCAGTCCGTGAGGTTGGCGATGTACGTGCTTCCATAATAACCGAGGTAGGTACCGTTAGTGAAATGATCATTGTAGTCCATCGCCGTAGCGCCATTCGAACCGGTGAAATACACCGCATACCCTCCGCCCGAATTTGCAAAAATATTATTTTTGACCTCAACATTCGTAGTATTGTTGTACCCATAATATGCGGACGTATTACTGCTGATTATGTGGACGCTGTTGTGGTAGATCTTTTGATTGGCACAAGTGTTAATATCAATACCATAGGAACCCGCTATACCATGTATGAAATTATTGGCAACTAATCCCGGAAGATATGATCCGCTTACACCACCAATGCATGAATAGAGATAAATACCAAAATTTCCACAATTATAAATCTTATTTTTCTTAACCTGAACACCGTTATTACATGTATTAAGTTCAATACCCCGGTAAGTAGGATTGACAATCATGTTACTTTCAACGATAGGTGCGTTATGATACTGCATATAAATCCCGGTGTAATCGGGATTATTGAAAATATTACCTAAAATTACCGTACTATCGCAAGGGAAAGTCGAGTTATACCCATCAATATATATAGCAAATCCGCCGTCGTTAATTGTATTTCCAACGATATTTAACGAACGTAGTACAGCCTGATTACTATTGATGATCGTAAATGTTCCGGAGCTGCTGGAGCCTGGCGTACCTTCCAGGACATTTCCTTCGATTCTCAGATGGTCGACATTTCCATAGAGATTAAAAATACGTCCATAATTTGCAGAAATAGACGTATTCGCTCTTAGTGTTAAATTTTTAAATACGAAGAAATCTGCCTGGTACATCTGGATAACGTAATTACTATCGGCAACCGTCGCAGGATAATACAGTGTAGTACCATTAGGATTGCCGTTTTGAGATTGGAATGTGATGGTGTTGGTCGCGCTTGCTCCGGGTATATTGTACAGAACAATGTGTTCGTTGTACATCCCTGTCAATACG
>CAYGXH010000039.1:9323-13225 GCA_964353675.1 uncultured Chlorobiaceae bacterium | reverse complement strand
CTGCGACCACTGAAATCCCCGTGCATGCACCTGCATCCCAAGCCCGCCGCGGGAAGAGTCATCTGCATCAGGATGAAAATTATTCTTGATGATATACTCACGGTCCTCGTTGTCGTCGAAGACAAAATAACTTTCAACGTCTGCATTCAGCACTCCTTTGCCGAAGAAGCCGTTCCAATATCCATCCCAATCGCTCGGCCGGTCGGGCCAATGATATGGCCAGGTGCTGGGGTCATCGCTTTGCGCAGGGCTTGAGCTGAAACGATTGTCATAACCGGGGAGAGGCCACCAACCGTACGTTACACCCGTCGACAAATTGTATCGGGTGTATTCGTAATAGTTTGTCTCAAGCGGATGGAAAATGTTTCCTTGTTGATCCTGGGTTTCTGCCTGAACGATGATCGCAACACCATCAATATAAGTGTGGTTTGTTCCCTTGGGCCACACGCCGCTATGAGTCGGATCGTTAAGCCAGTCTGCAATTTCACCAAAATTATAATACACTGTCCCGACCAAATTCCCGTCCATGTACCCCTTTTTCCTTTGGAAATGATCGCCTTTGTTCTTATCAACGATGTGCTGTGCACTGGAATTTGATAAAAACACGCAGATAACAAAGAAAATAAGAGGGGCCGACTGAGTAAATTTAAACCCACGCATCATACGACTCCACAATTATAAAAACTAAAACGAAACCGAAGCACCCAAAATAACTTGACGTGGTGCTGAATAGAAGTCTGGTCTGGTAAAATATTCCTGCAATGTATTTACGCCACGAGGAGGTTCCTGCGCCCGGGTCAATTCAAGCGTATATCCAGATCGTCCCGTGTCGCCGAATACATTAAGCTCATCTGCAGTATCAAACATATTATAGATCTTGAGAAAGATAGCGAAGATTCGATCGAAAAATTTCAGATACTTAGTGAAATACAAATCAACATTGAAGAATGTCGGACGGTTATCGCTGTTTTCGAGTCCCGTTCGCTGATTCTCAAACGAAGGTGTATATGGAAGTCCGGAACCCAGCCGTCCGATAAGGCCTCCAGCATAATTATCCGTCCTGTTAACCGTTAGCGTGAGATTCAGAGAGTGTCTTCTATCCCAATCCAGCGGGACCAGTTCTTTATTGATGGGAATAGGAGGCACTGACGAGGCTTTAAAAAAATCAGCATTAGGATCAGACGCGTTTCCTTGAGCAATTTGGTAGGTATAATCAACACTCGCACCGAAACCTTCAATTAGGCGTTTCTCGAGCGAAACAGTTATCCCCTTCACGGCTCCATAGTCTCTATTAATGTACTCCCCGAATTTCTTAAAATTCAATTTCTCGTGTATCTGAATACCCAGCAAGTTTCGGATATCTTTGTAGTAACACGTTACCGTAATCCCAATGTTCGGTGCAATCTCCTGTTGTAGACCGATTTCGTAAATTGTCGTTCGCTGAGGCTCAAGATCTGCGTTACCGATTGTATTTCCCACAAACTCCGGTAAATTCCCCTGATCGGAGATCCTGAAATTAGGGTTTTTATATAAGAACTCGAATGCGGGTATCTGGAAAAAATGTCCATACGAAATATGAACAGCCCCTTTATCGCTCATCGGATAAGAGAGCCCAAAGCGCGGGCTGAGCTGAGATTTTGCCCTCGCCTTCATAAAATACTCTACGGGATAAGGCGGTGACAGCGTATCTAGCGCTGCAATATTATTAGCATCTCGAAGTACTTCCCCGTCCGGCTGGAAGTAATCATACCGCAATCCCACATTCACTACGAGATAGTCCAACTCGATTTTATCCTGCACATAGGCGGCGAATTGGTACGGGTAGTTTTTATAAATATTAAAATCAAAGCTGCCGGTGTCTGGGAGCGCAGGTTTATAGTGTGTCGAAGCATCAACATGTATCTGAAAATCTTCATACTGCAGTATATGATACTTTGCTTCGATACCTGTTTTGATCTGATGAATATGGTTTAGCTGATCGGTCAGATCTGCCTTACCTGTATATGTTTTTGTATTGTGCAGAAAGTGCCAGTTCTGTGTTCCCCCCGTGAGGAAAGTATTGGCACCGAGTGTACGCATGAGCACAGGATTAGCATACCCCCTATACAATGGATCCTCGAATACGTACTGCTTGTAATCTGATTCATATAAAGATACGTTTGCATCGAGAAACGCCGCATTGCTTAAGACGTGGTTGTAATTGGCACTATATAAGGAGCTTTTCTGATGTCGTTTATAATCACCGTCAGGATTAAGTTGAAACTGGTGATCATATTCTCTGTAGTTGTTACCTTGATAGAATGCCTGGAGTGTCAATCCCTTAGCGTTACCGATATCGATGGTGAGTTTCCCTTGTAAAGTGAACCGCTCGTTATTGTTCATCGGTACAAACTGACTATCACCAGTGCTTCGTACGATCCACTCCGGCGTATTGCTCCCGGTGGCGTATGATGAATCCTTCGGATTGAAAATTCTCTGTCCATAGATATAGCCATTATTGTAGAAGTATCTGCCTGCTGCAAAAAATTTCAGACCATTGTTACCCTGAACGACTGGCCCGCCGACGCTTCCTTCAACGTTATAGATGCCGAATGTCTTCTCGTGATGACTTATGCGTCCGAATGGAGAGAGGTAATCGATGTGATTGAAGATGTCACTTCGGGAACTCAGGTAATCACCAACGTAGGATGAAATTTCACCCGTGTACTTATCGCCTGCGGTCTTCGTCACCTGATTGACAACACCAGAAAGTGCCTCGCCGTACTCCGCGTTGAACGTGCCGCTTAGGACTTGTATCTCCTGGAGGCTGTTGACTTCCGCCTCCATTGAAGAATTCCCTGAAAACACGTCGTTGACAGAGACGCCATCAACGAGATATTTTACCTCGTTGCTACGCCCTCCGCGGAAATGTCCTTCAACAACCCCTGCCTGGAGGTTCACAACCGCCTGAACGTTCTCCAGGGGTAGTTTGGAGATCTGGTCGCTTGTGATCGTTGCCGTTGTCGATGTTAAATCCCGCTGGACAATTGGGCGAGTCGCAGTGATTTCAACTGGTCCCATCTCAATCGCCTGCGATTGAAGTGCAAAATCGATGTGCGTCGTCTGATCAACGGAGACTTTCACGTCGTTCACAACAACCGCTGGAAATCCGACTGCCGAAGCCTTTAGCTGGTAGGTCCCTGGTGGAATATTGATGATGAAGTATTTACCATCGACATCCGTCGACGCACCAGATGTTGTCCCGACAACGATAATGTTTACGCCAAATAGCGCTTCTTTTGACTGTGTATCAGTTACCTTACCGGCGATCTTCCCGGTCGTGCCGGCATATGCCATCGCTCCGGAAAGCAGAAGGCACAGTGCGATGACTATCCTCCGTATATTCTTCGCAAGTAACATGGGATATACCTCAAATATTAAAGAAGGGGTACCTAATTATAAGGTACCCCTTCCTGAGTCATATTATTTAATTAACATCATCTTTTTTACTAAAGCAGTCGTACCGGTCTGGAGTCTAAAGATGTAAACCCCAGATTGGACTGATTGGCCGTTTTCATCTCTGCCATCCCATGTTACTTCATAATAGCCAGCAGGAACGAAACTGTTAACCAGCGATCGTACTTTCTGCCCGAGTAGGTTGTAGATAACAAGTGAAATCTGACCCGATTGCGACAATGCATACTGAATGTTCGTCGATGGGTTGAACGGATTCGGGTAGTTGTTTGCCAATTGATATGTTGCAGGGAGCCCCTGGTTGTTAACAACACCTGTCGCCGATCCGATCTTTTCTACTGTGAGATCATCCCAGTAAATAGTACCGGTAAACCGGTTATACACGTGCAGTCGTACCTCCAGCGCCTTTGCATCCACACCTGTCGGTACCTGCACATCCAGCACGTACT
>CAYGXH010000039.1:0-9223 GCA_964353675.1 uncultured Chlorobiaceae bacterium | reverse complement strand
CGGACTCCTCGGGCCCTTTCGTCCAGAACGACGGCAGATTCCCTTCAAATCCTCCAATTGAATTTATATTTAACTGCTGTGCGACTACTCCAGTAAAGAAGAGAAGCACTGCAATGAAAACAAACAATGTGTATAACAGTTTCATAACAATCCCCATTATAAAGTGATTGATAAATGGTAATTAATTAGTTTACTCACAGCTTAAAAACTTGCATTTTCATTTCCACGAAGTATAGTCGCCGTTCAATTTCACGGAGCTTATAAAGTAGCCGAGAGTTGCGGTATTCTAGCATTTAAGGATCTTGTGGATTCTCGTATTATTAATTCAACCGGGACGTGAACTGTGACTACGGTCTGGGTTTTTGATCTAACCAACTCCACGAGACGACGCATAGCAAGCTTCCCCATCTCCTCTTTGTGTACCCTTACCGTTGTCAACCGAGGCTCGATGTGGTCACTGATTTCAATATCATCAAATCCAACTATAGAGAAATTCTCAGGAATTTTCAGACCAACAGTTTTTGCATACTGTATGCAACCTATTGCCATGGCATCGTTTGCAACAACTACCGCTGAGGGACGAACATCTCGTTTTAGGAGTTTTTCCATCGCCCGATATCCATTCCGGATTCGAGTGTCAGTCTCATCGACGACTGTTATTTCTTCCTTAAGGGAAAAATTATGCTCTCGAAGCGTTTCTTTAAAAGCTTCCAAACGTTCGGCGATGCTTGGATGTGTCAAATCACCCCCAATGAAGGCAATATCCCTATGACCATTCTGGATTAAATGCTCAGTTGCTTCGCGAATACCTTTCCTATTATCAATTAAAATAGATGAGATTCTTTTTCGCTTCAGTCCATAATCCACAAGCACGATTGGAATTCCGAGATGTTCGATGTAATCAATAAGCCTCTCATCAATCTTTCCGGCAATGATGACACCGTCCACGTTTTTTTCTAAAAGAAAGCGCGGGACAGTTGAGGTCTTGGAAAAATGTTTACTGACAGTCGTAAGGAGAATATAGTAATTGTGATCACGTGCTTCGAATTCAGTTCCTAAAAATATTCTGGTGTAGAATGGCTCAGTCTGGGAGAAATGATCCTCCGTGACAATGAACCCGAGATTCCCGCTGTTTTGTGATGCTAGGCCTCGAGCGCTCCGTTGAGGATGGTAGCCAAGCTCCTTAATTGACTGCAGGACTTTCCGACGGGTTTCTTCACTTACATGTGGCTTGTTGTTTAGAACGAGAGATATTGTGGAAATAGAGAGAGAGGTTCGTCTTGCTACATCATGTATTGTAGGACGCCGTTTCATCCGACATTCAATCGAAACGTTTTGATAGATTTTTCAGAAAAAGTTACGAAAAAAGGCAATATTAAAATATATTTTACTCGTTTATTTTTGTCTGGGGTGATATTATCGAAACCCTTCGATAATAACGAAAATTTATCTTACTGTCAAGTTTTATTAAAAAAATATTGAAAAGAATCAAATATTGTACCAAACTCTCAATATACTAACAACAGTTTTTATAAGGTTTCAAACGATCCTCTACATTAACGATGCAAGCTATTTACGTGTGCGTTTCTAAGTTATTCGCAGGAACCATTGTTGACCGCTGAAATCTACTTTTCTCATGGCTTTCTCCTCATGGGTGGTGATTGAAATTGATTTTATTATCACCACAAAGTACGTAACAAAGTGGAGTCTTGAGCTTTTTAAACATACGGTTTACAATTGGCACTTACAAGTTTTGTGGGTGCCTTTTCGTTTCGAGCAAATTTTCAAGGTTCGGTCTTATCATGGGTAACCGCGTTATGTAAAGATTGATCATTGAACTCTCCCGATTCACAATTATTTTTGGGACAACTCGACAAACCAACAGCTTCCATTCCTCAATCGGCGCTTCTGCAAAGAGTCCCCCGACGTCCTTAGTGAAGTTTTTTACTGCAGCCATTCCAGAGGTTATCATACACAGCACCGCTGGGATTTACAACTTGATTTTAAGGGACAATCTTTTCTATATTAACCAGGTACGACTTGTATCAGGAAAAGGTCAGCCCGCAAATACAGAGAATCGGCAAAGCGCTGTGGAATGAAAACCACTCAACACAGGAAAAAAACGCGGACTCCTCTCTTTCCAAATCTGCAGGAGAGGATTCAACAAACAATCAGGCTTCATAAACCCCTGCTTCTTATCATACTTCTTAGCCTCGGAGTGAGACTCTGGCATATTACCTGGGGTTTACCAAGTATTTATGAAGAAGCCACCCCTTTTATGGTCTCATGGAAGTTTTGGAACTGGGGCGGTCCAGGCCTGGATTTCAATCCGCACTTTTTTAATTACCCCGCCCTGACTTTTTATCTCCATTTCATTGGCCAGGTCATCCATTACGTTGTGGGGCACATCCTAGGTTCTTACTCCAACCTGGGCGTCTTCCAGAGTGAATATAATGCCGATCCGACGGTGTTCATCGTCATCGCCCGGTTGTTGACAGTCTTCTTCGACGTTGGAATAACGGCACTTACGTACATTTTGACAAACCGCCTCACCGATAGAAGAACAGCGCTTCTTTCCGCCTTATTCGTTTCAATAAACATTCTGCATGTCAAACAATCGCAACTGATAAATGTTGACACATCGTTGACTTTTTTTGTGCTCTTGTCTGCCCTCTGCATATATCGTATCTACTCGACACCTGTATTGAAATGGTACATGCTTTCAGGTTTGAGCATTGGACTCGCCGCCGGTACAAAATATAACGGCGCCGGGTTGCTCGCTCTTCTCGCGATCGTCCACGTTACCAAATCGGCGCCATATTACAAAAATTTGCATCTCGCGAATTTCAAATATCTCATCATATCATTTTTCACGGCTCTGGCTGCATTTTTAATAGTCAATCCCTACATCCTGTTTGACTTCGGCGAATTCCTCCGCGACTTCACGTTCGAGGAGCACCACGTCTCATACGGGCACCTGGGAATAACACCGGCGGAAAGCGCGTACGTCTTTTACCTGCTGAGGGTACTGCCCGCAAATCTTGGGATCGCCTTTTCCATCGTGACAGCCCTGTCGTTTCTTTATCTCTTGATACGCAAAGCGACCCTAAGCAGATATCTTATCATACTTCTCCTGCCCGCGCTTTATATCATGGTCATCGGCAGATGGGAAATGCGAACCGAACGTTACATCCTGCCGGCAATCCCCTTCTTGATTATCATAGGGTCGGTCGGTATCGCAGCGTTCACCGGCCGGGTGATGGAGTACGTGAAGAGGATAAAACCGGACGCAGCAGGTCACCGCGAATTATTTACTCCATTCCTGACCGCTTCCGCGGCAATACTTCTCGCGATCGAACCGATCATGCACCTGTACATGTATCAGACAGTACTGGGGCTCCCTGACACCCGAACCGTCGCAAAAGAATGGATTACGCAACACGTACCGCGCGGATCAATTATAGTAACAGGTCCTTATGGTATCGACTTCCCAATTCAATCGTATAAAACGTTTCCGCTGCCATTTCTTGCTGTGCAAACCGAAAAAAACGCCCCGTTTTATAATACCCTATGGTATGAAGATTGCGACCTTCTTGTCACGTCAGACCTCGATTACAGCAGGTATATCCAGGAACCGGAGCGGTATAAAGACTTTCTCCCATTTTACGATTCTCTCTCTCTTCAGTGGAAGATGCTGTTTGAAGCGAAGTCCGGTGAGCAGCGAAACGGCCCGACGATACGCCTCTATGCGCCTCCAGCCGAAAAACACGGCGTTCTCGATGACGACCTTCTACAGCAGTTGCTTGCCATCGATGATACTGCAAGGGTCAACATGTTCCTCCAGAATTTTATTAACCTTTGCATCGTAAGGGGGAAATTCGAGAAGGTCGAGCAGACACTACGGGCGATCCTATCACTACAACCAAATGATCCCCAGACCCGTAAAGCCCTCGGACGCTTTCTGATCGAACGCAGGCAGTATCGCCAGGCGATCATCGAACTTCACTCTTATTTACAAAAAAGGCCGAAGGATGCTGAAGCGACGGCACTGATGGGAACCGCTCTTTATAATCTTAACAATCTTGGCGAGGCCGAACAATTTCTCCGTCAGGCGCTTGCGATGGATAATCGGATGGAATTTGTATATGACTATCTTTTGTCGATCTATGCGACCTTTCAAGATCGGCAGCACACAGCCGAAATCCTCACGCGGTACCTTGAAATCCTTCCAACGGGAAGTAAAAAAGCACAGTGGGTGATCGATCACCTGCGCGAGTTGGAAAGGATGCGATGAGCAGAGATCCGATTAATTTTCCCTCTTTGCGGTCGCCGAAGATTTTGGAAGAAGGATGATGATTCCATTAAAGTTGCTCGCTCACACCGAGGCAAGCTTCGCAAAGTGTACTTGATATTACCGACGATCGGGATTACAGATATGGAAACATTCAAATGGAAAAACAGAACAATGCGAAGCTGAAGCTGAATAAATCTGTGATTTGTTTATAGTTTGGACCCCCGCTAACAAAATTATAGAAAACCCTGACCGAAATAAGCTAAGTCAGGGTTTTTTGTCCTTAGAATCGCTTCACGCATCAATTCATAGTCCACCCCGACCTGAACCTTCAGCTTCGGTGTGAATTTCTTCTTGCCGAATCACCACGCTCACTTCAAGAAGATCATCTTCTTTACGTCGGTGTAGGTTCGACCTATAATACCTTCTTCATCGTCAGCCACCGCATCCGCTACAATCCAGTATAGGTAGACACCGCTCGCAAGACGCGAGGCATCAAACTCTACCTCCTGTTCACCTTCATCCATCAGTTCCCCTTGAATCAATGTTGCCACTTCCTGTCCCAACACATTGTACACCTTCAATGTCACGAAGGATGTTGTGGGCAGTTCAAAGCTGATAGTCGTAAGGGGATTGAACGGATTCGGATAATTCTGAGATAGTTCGAAGTGGTCAATTACCTCTTGTGTCGTTTGATTGCGTTCCATCCTGAGAGGGATGATAGACGGATCACGCACAAGAAAAGGAACTTCAGCAATTGATCGGACACCAGTGAATTCCAATCCTGTTGCGAACGATATGGTGTCTAACGGTCCTACGAATGCATGGTTGATCTTCCGGAGCACCGAGTCCAGCTCCACTGCACTCCCTATCACAGAGCTATCACCATAGGTCATGAAAAAGTTGGCAAGAGAATCTATGTCTCTGACCATAAGTCTGTCCAGCCGATGCCCCGGATCCGAGTACTTCAACTCACCGAAACCAACCGGCGTGATCCCCAGAGTACTCCCGTTAATATTTAATTTCAGCGCGACCAGTTCGGCAAACAACCGGTTACTATGTTTATCCGGTTTGAGTTTCTTAATCTTACCTATCATCTCTTTGGCATTGTAGTAGGAATCGAAGTAGCGGGGCGGTCCATTGTGGAATATCATACTCCGGCCTGTCGTAAGCGACCCATACACGTCGGTGTGTCTACCGAAGGCTACATATGCCACGCGGCTTTCCTTCGCATTCGGATCAGGTACGCCAACGAAAAGCGGCTGATCTTTCGTGAACGGTGTCAGTGCAAAGATCTCTTGTCTGAAGTTCGCGGTATTGGGCATACCCACTTCAGGTCCCATATCCTCAGGAGATTTTTTACCGTTCACACCACCAAGAATCCCTTCTACACTAGTTTCGCTATCCCCATCCCATACAACGAGATCGGCGGTCCACCACCATTTATTTACAAGTTGTACTCTTTTCTTGCTGGTTCTTCCGCAAATTAATGCAGATGTACCGCTTGGCACTGAGCCCTCGGATAACTTCCAGGCTTTACCCTTACCGTCAGTGCACTCGGCACGCCCGAATGGTCCGGTTGATATAAATTCCACCACCGGATTTTTAAATACGACGTACAACGCGGATGCCGGATTCCTCATTTCATAATCATTATTAAACCGGAAACTCCATGATGTTGATGATGTCTTCCGTTTGACTTCCTTTTTCACGATAAGACTCTCCGCAGAGAAAGTTCTGAATGATGTAGCATCACCAACGTATGCTTCGACTGAGAGCATCATCGGAGAACCGGAACCGTTATGGACGAATTCAACAGCGCCGTATAATGGTCCCGGGTCAACAACGGGGGCACTGGCATATATCAGGAATTTCAAACTCTCCTGTGGCGCAATAGTGGCTGATATAGGGTTAATCCTAATCCATGCAACATTACTGCTTATTGATTCAATGTCAAGGATATCGTATCCAATATTTTTAACATACACGCAATCGATACTGACTGAACCGGCGTATATCGATCCAAACTTCAAATATTCTGTCGAGATCTTAAAGTGGGGATCGGTACCGATCACGGGTCGATGGAATGTACTGCGTCCATATGTGCCTGCAAAGATATAGTTTCCACCAGGGGAGAAGACATACTCCATATCCATGATTCGTACAGCTTCAGGCATCCCTGAATTCCAGCGGCTCCAGGATGGACTCGACGTAATACCTACATCCGAACACCGATATGCACCTTTGTCCGTACCTACATAAACTGTATATGAATCGTCAAAATCATCACAAACATCGTTAACCGGAACATCCGGTAAGTTTCCGGTAATATTTATCCAGGATTCACCGTAAGTGTAGCTCATGAAGATTTTCTGATCATCACCGACACCGTTAATGATAGCGAACACGCGACTCGATTGGAATGGTGAGGCATGAACTCTCTTAATACGTTTGTTTGCGGGCAGTCCGGAAGAAATATTTAAAACTTCCCATCCGCTGAAAAAGCGATGGAATTTCATCAGCTTCTGGTCTTCATTCTCAACAGGGACGTAGACAAACTCCCCAAGGCTATTCACCTCAAAAGGCCATTTTACCACTCCATCAAATGCATCTTCGTTCATCCGGGTCCAGTTCGCTCCATCATTGGTAGACACATACATATATTTCCCGGCGTTGGTGAACAAGCGGGTGTCTACCGGATCTGAAGCGATGTAAGTGTGCCAGAATTCTTGGAGCGTATCACCTGCATCAATACCGGTGTTGATACCGACAATACTCCCTAGAGATCCGTCTGTCCGCCTTCTCCATGATTTGTTCCCACCGTTGTGAGTCCCGTAGGTCGTTGTGGACAAGGCTTGATTCACTACGCCATCAATTCCATCTCCACCCATATACATCATCCATTGGTTCGGATTATCCACCGTCGTCGCACTGATCCCATTATCCTGTGCACCACCTGTTTTTGTACGTCCCCCGTTCCGTTCAATATCAGTATTGTAGAATTGGGTTATTGGCAGGTATCTATTATAATTTGAGCTCCAAGTTGCACCTTCATTAGCAGTTGTGAATATTCCTCCATCACAGCCAACCACAAAACTACTTGGTCCCATGTAAAAAAGTACATGAATATCAGGGTGAACTAGACGTGGTACAGATCCAGTTGCCCCAACATCAATCCATGTATCGCCGCCGTTTGACGTTCGCATCAGGAAAACTCCACCAGCCCAAACAATGTCCGAATTAGTTGGATGGACGGTGATAACATTGTTGTACGATTGCTGTCCGAGGTAATCGCCTTTATTCCCTGAGATTTCGGATGATAAAGGTGTTACATTTGTCCAGTTACTTCCGCTGT
This sequence comes from uncultured Chlorobiaceae bacterium, assembly GCA_964353675.1. Classification (GTDB taxonomy): domain Bacteria; phylum Bacteroidota; class Ignavibacteria; order UBA10030; family SZUA-254; genus CAYGXH01. The sequence goes on along the minus strand of CAYGXH010000039.1, from coordinate 1,577 downwards.
TGGTCGTTTTATAGACTCCAAGTCCGAGCTTTGTACTCAATTTCCCAATCTGGACGTATGCTTTATAAATATTGTTTGGGGCGCAGGCAACAGAAACTCTTCCGATATCGCTTGAAGGCAAATCGTTGGTGATCGGGAACCAATTGAGTCCCCAATTAATAGATTTGTACACCCCTACTCCGTTAATTCCCGCCAGCATGAAGCCGCCCGGAGAATTAGAAATATCACTTACGTTTTTCGCCAGAACCAGAGTCCATGTATCTCCATTATCAGTTGAACGATAGATGCCTATATTAGTCGCGACCAGAACAAAATCTTCCGGTGAAGTAAAGACGAAAATCTTTGATACCTTCGATGGAGTTGGAGTTAAAGGCATCAGTGACCAGTAGTCACCTCCGTTGGTGGAACGATAAACACCTGTTCCCTCCTGACCCTGATATTCACCTGTCCCCAGGAATATCACATTTGGTTTCGACGGATTGATGGCAACTGCGCCGATTGATATGGAAGGTAGTTTATCGCTCTTGGGTTGGAATGAAGCACCATTCCATATCCATAATCCACCAGATGCTGCCCCGATCACAAGACCTACGCTTGAATGATAGTCGATCGTAGTGATACGTCCTGAATAGTAGCGGAGTGGCTCTCCCGTGTCTTCCATGCCGAACGGACCATCCTGAATCCAGGGATATGTAGCTGCTGTAACGAAGTTCCCCTTCTTGTCACGATAGTATGTCGCTTCATCGTTCGGTAATTGCTGTATTTGTTCGAACGCACGATTTTGCATTTCAGGCGTCCATTGATCATAGGGCGCATACCAATCCTTAAAATACTCCGATGCCGGTGATCTCAGAGATGTAGAACTTTTAATCGGGTTATTGGAAAGAGATTCGAGATCTTTACGACTGTTGAATTCGTGACCCAGATCCAGCAGTGAGATGATTAAAAATATGACTATCAGAATGATGCGGAAGGATTTCATGATCGTACTCCCCTGTCTAATTTAAGAAAATGAAGCTCGATCAACTTTATGATATAGGGGGAATATAAGAAGGAATTTGATATTATCAAATATGATGAGACAAAAAAGAAAAGCAATCGGGTAAACCATCCTCAAAATCAATGAAAATAAACGCATAAAATCGTTTGCGGAAAAGTCGTCTGAACCACGATTTGCTTGATTGAAGGATTACCAGATTTGACAGCGGTTACTTCAGCAGAACCATTCTTTGAATCTGTGTTTGAGTCCCCTGACTTCCCGCGGTCCGTAGTCTTGCAAAATAAATACCCGATGCCGCTGTAACGCCATTCACCCGGCCATCCCACTGAATAGAATATGTACCGCTTGTCTGACAGGCATCGACAAGTTTCCGGACGCATTCCCCCTCTATATTATACACCGATAAATCCACACGAGCTGTCTGCGGAAGATGATATCTGATGGTTGTAGACGGATTGAACGGATTGGGATAATTGGCCTCCAGGACGATCACATCTGGCTGACTTTTTGAGATGTCTTCCTCAACGGATGTGGTTACATTAATTTTCACTAATTCAATACCCGTTCCTATGCCGAG
>CAYGXH010000038.1:0-13260 GCA_964353675.1 uncultured Chlorobiaceae bacterium | reverse complement strand
GATTTTCACAGATTGTTATCTGTGCTAATCTGTCGTATCTGTGTTTTCTGTGTTCCAATAATGATGCGGCAAATCGCATTCTTCAAAAAAATTTTGTATCTTATAGGCACTGAATTCACATCCAATAATTCAGAGTAATTACTCCGATAATCCACAACTTTTGCAACCACCACAATGAATGTACTCGTCCTTAACTGCGGATCATCTTCTGTCAAATTTCAGCTAATTGAAACAGACCTCGATATTATTAAACAGAACGCCGACAGAACTCTCGCACGGGGTCTGATCGAGCGGTTGATAGGTCAAGCAAAAATCTGCTTTCAGGTCGAAGGCCATGATAAAATAAAATTTGAACACCCCCTCCCCGATCATAAGGCGGCAATCGAGTTTATACTAAAATGGATCACTTCCCCGGAGTCTCACATTTCACATATAAATTCTCTGTCTGACATCGATGCCGTAGGCCACAGGGTGGTGCACGGAGCTGAACAATTCACTATGTCGGTGAAACTTGACGAAACTGTTATCAAGAAAATTGAGGACTGCTGTGAACTTGCTCCGCTGCACAATCCCGCCAATCTAAAAGGAATTCAAGCGGCGATGGAAATACTCGGTCCCGATACGCCACAAGTGGCTGTTTTCGATACCTCATTTCACACATCCATGCCCGAGACTTCCTATCTGTATGCGATACCATATGAACTTTATATGAGCCATCGCATTAGACGGTACGGATTCCATGGCACTTCGCACCGCTATGTTGCTTACCGTTACCGGCTTCTGACGGGAAGAAACGAAGAGCAGACGAACGTCATCACAATACACCTCGGGAACGGCTGCTCGGCATGCGCCATAAAGAAAGGGAGATCGTTCGACACATCGATGGGTTTTACGCCTCTGGAAGGTTTGGTTATGGGGACCCGCTGCGGAGATATAGATCCCTCTCTCATTGAATTCATCCGGATGAAGGAGGGAATGAGCGTACACGAGATCGACACGTTACTGAATAAAAAATCGGGTCTTCTGGGTATTTCAGGTTTGACGAACGATATGCGTGACCTCCTCGATGCCGAAAAAGATATACGGCATGAACGCGCGAGTCTTGCCATCGATATTTTTTGTGAAAGAGTAAAAAAATATATCGGCGCATACCTCGCACGTCTCGGTGGCGCCGATGCAGTGATCTTCACCGGCGGCATCGGAGAAAACAGTCCACAAATCAGAGAGCGGATATGCAGCGGATTGGAGTGGATGGGACTTACGATCAATAAGAAATTGAACAACGTCATAGTGGCAGGCAAGGAAGGGGATGTAACAACCGACGATTCCCGGTTGAAAGCGTTCGTAATTCCAACAAATGAGGAACTCCTGATCGCGCGCGACACCGTCAGAACTGTGAAGAACGAACCGAGGCGATTCTGATTTTTAACAAGACAGCATCAACCGATTCCAGCAAGACGCCTTAATGCGTTAAGCTCGAATTTCGTTATCTCACGCCATCCGCCGCGTGTCAGGCCGTCGTGGGTAATATCGGCATAAGCAACCCTGTCTAACTTTTCGATTAGGTACCCTACCGATTCGAACATCCTGTGAACCTGACGGTTGCGCCCTTCGTGGATTATTATTCCGATAACTTTGTTCTTTCCGCCGGGTATAAAGACAATCTCAGCAGGTTTTGTCAAGCCATCGGAGAGTCGGATTCCTTTTTTGAGTTTATCAGCATCCTCAGGTGCGAGCGGTTTATCGAGCGTAACCCTGTATGCCTTTTTCACTTCAAACCGGGGGTGCATAAGCCCTTGAGCCAATTCCCCGTCATTTGTGAGAAGGAGAACTCCTGTCGTGTTACGATCGAGTCTTCCGATGGGAAAAATCCGTTCCCGCACGTGGACGTAATTCATTACGGTAGGTCTGCCGCGTTCATCACTGAGCGTCGTAATGCAGTCTTTCGGTTTATTGAAAACGATATAAACACGCCGGTCGAGACAAACAACCTGCTTACCGTCCATGAAGACCTTATCAATGACTGGATCAACCTTAATACCGAGTTCAGTAACCGTAACGTTATTTACTTTCACCCGTCCCTCGGAGATGATTTCATCCGCCTTTCGGCGCGATGCCACACCGGCATCAGCCAGGAACTTGTTTAATCGAACCATTTTTTCAGTGTGTTGTTGATTCGTAATCTTCTTCATTGGTGACTCATCATACTGCATTGAACATTTGCTTGCGTAGAAATAAGTAAAAATGCATTTGTCGATTTGAAGAGGTGAAAGTTGGTGAATATTAGAATGGACGATGTCATATGAATAATTCGCTGATTCCCTTTATCCCGCCGGAAATTTACCGGTAGGCATACGAATCAAGAATAGAAATGTGATATATAATCAAACTTCCGGGAGACGGGAATCACTGTCAGGAGATGTATTGCCCTCTTCATCGTTCGATGGAGGCAGTTCGTGTAATTCCCCGTTCTCGCTAACGACGGTCGTACCGAGCTGTTCTGCTATCTCTTCTTCCGTCTTTCCCATCCGCTTAAGTAGCTCACGTTCCATATCCATCCCGTGGTCAGCCATGATCTCATCGATCTCGCGCGGTTTTGGAAGTTCCGAGAGATCATTTATGCCAAAATGTTTAAGGAAATCCTGGGTCGTACCATAGAGAAGAGGACGGCCGGGTGTTACCGCACGTCCTACTATGGTGATGAGTCCGCGTTCCAGCAATTTTTGAATCGCATAGTCTGCATTAACGCCGCGGATAGCTTCAATTTCCGGTTTCGTGACCGGCTGTTTATATGCTACGACCGACAGAGTTTCAATGGTTGCCTGTGTGAGTTTCCGTTTCGCCTTTTCCTTCATAAGTCGCCCGAGCCATTCGGCAAACTCGGGCATGGTGGCAAACTGGAAGCCGCCTGCAACCTGGACTATCCGGTACGATCGTTCTGCCTGAACATATTCAGCGTTCAGCTCGCGGATAAATCCTAAGACTTCCTCCTCTTTCACACGCAGTCGTAGACTTCCCGGTTCAGCCGACCAGAGAATGTCCATGATCTGGCGGGTAGTTAAGGGTTCATCGGAACCAAAGAGGAGCGCTTCGATGATTCGCCGCTTATTTTGAGGGATATTTTCCATCAGCTTTCGGCGGTCCTTAATCTGTAAATGATAATATCGTCATCATGATCGGTCGGTCGTATTCCTATTACTTTGTTCTTTACCATTTCCAGTATTGCGATGATTGTTACAATTATACGAATTTTCTCGCTCATGTGCGAGACTAACTCAAAAAATGTCACTTCCTCCTTTGTGCGAAAAACATCTGCTATGTAGCTCATCTGTTCATCAATCGTTACATTAAGCAGTTCAATATCGTGATATACCTTCTTGGGAACATTGTCAAGGACTTTCTTGAAAGAAGCGATCAGGTTGAACATCGTGATATTCTTTAAGCTGACCTGCTGATCTTCGAGCGCAACTTTGTGGACATCCGAATGGAAGCCGGCCCGATAAAACAACTTCCTCGATTCATCTTCAAGTGACGAGAGAACACCGCTCGCTTCCTTGAATCGTTTGTACTCCAGCAACCTACGGACCAGATCGGCACGAGGATCCTCTTCCTCCTCTTCGCTGGGAGCTTTCGGCAGCAGCATCCTTACCTTTATCTGCATCAGTTCGGCTGCCATGACGATGAAATCACCAGCCACCTCCAGGTCAAGTTCCTGGAGCATTTGTACGTACGTTAGGAATTCTTTTGTGATTTTTGCGATCGGTATGTCGTAAATATCAAGCTCATCCCTTTTGATGAAGAAGAGGAGAAGATCCAGTGGACCTTCAAATATCGGAAGTTTTACGCGATACGCCAACTGGGAATTGAACTATCGTTGAAAAAAATAATGTACCTCATTCCACGACCTACCCGATCTTCATGGCGGTTCGAACCTGCTGGATTGTCGCCTGTGCGACCATCCTTGCCCGTTTTTCGCCGTCGTGCAGTATGTCTGTCACTTCTGTTGGATGAGATTCGTAGTGCGCTCTTTTTGCTCTCATCGGTTCGAGATGCTCCGCGAGCCGCTGAGCTATCCTCTTTTTACAATCGACGCACCCAAGCGCTCCGGATCGGCAGTCTTTTTCGATCTGGGGGGTTTCAGAATTGTTGAATTTTTTATGATACGTATAGACGAGACATATCTCCGGACGGCCAGGATCTCCCTTCCTTATTTTTTGAGGATCGGTCACGGCTTTTTTCATTTTCTGTTCAATTACCGCAGGCAGATCGGAAAGAAGGATTGTATTTCCGGCCGACTTGCTCATCTTTATGTTTCCGTCTATCCCGGGCAGACGCGGAAATTTTGTCAGTTTCGCTTCCGGCTCCGGAAACACATCGCCCCACTGCTGGTTAAATCTCCGGGCAATCTCGCGCGTAATTTCAACGTGTGGGACCTGATCTTCTCCGACAGGTACTACCTCTCCCTTATAGAGAAGTATATCAGCCGACTGGAGGACCGGGTAGCCGAGGTGCCCGTAAATTATATTCTCGATATTGAGGTCACGGACTTGTTCCTTGAGCGTTGGGTTACGTTCCAGCCGTGCTGTCGTGATGAGCATTGAAAATATCAGGTGAAGTTCTGTATGCTCTTTGATCTGCGACTGGCGGAACAACGGACTCTTTTTTGGATCAATTCCGGCAGAAAGCCAGTCGATGAGCGTCTCGATAGAGTTCTCGTAGATCTTAGAGGTATCGAGGTTAGTCGTCAGCGCATGGTAATCTGCGATGAGGTGGAAACTCTCAAATTCAGACTGAAGGTGTACCCAATTTTCCAGCGCACCGACAAGATTACCCAGATGGAGCCGCCCTGTTGGGCGCATTCCGCTCAAAATTCTCTTCTTTCGCGACAAGCTGTGCTTATCCCCTCAAGGTTAGTTCATATAGAGGTAAGGTTTCCACCTATCGTCAATGTTACCGACGAAATGCCTTATGAAAGTAACGTGGTTCGGCCGCATCGGTTTCCGAAGCAGTTTCATGTGTGCCTCATCAGGAGTCCGATCGCCTTTACTATTGTTACAATCGACGCAGGCGGTAACCAAATTTTCCCATGTATCCTCGCCCATTCGTGCTTTGGGGACGATATGATCGACGGTAAGAGAAATATCAGACCGTCCGCAGTAAACGCAGCGGTGTCCGTCACGTCTCAGGATGTTTTTCCGTGAAAGAATGATTTTCTTATAAGGGACATGAATAAAGACACCGAGCCGGACGATACTCGGCAATGGCATGCTTATAGAGACAGAACGAATAACCTTTCCATCACTTGCTTCCACAAGTTCTGCCTTACCTAGGTAGAGCAGGATGATGGCTTTCTTTGCGTTACAGACACTCATCGGCTCATAGTTTTGGTTGAGGATGAGCACTTTACTGCTAAGTTTACCGTTAGGACCTTTACTGTAGTATGAACTGAAGACCTATCCCCTTATTTATATTAAGTGTTAAGAGACCGCTACCTATGAATATACTATAAAAATATACTAGAAATTCCGTCATTTGTCAAGAAAAACACTATAGTTAACCCGATCGATTGAAATACCGAAAATTATCTAGTCTGATCTAACTGAAAACCATCCGAATCACAGAGAATGATATTCCCCACACCGAGAGCTTCAAGTCCACCCTTGACTGCGGAGACATCACCCACGACAACGACGGCCATTTTCGATGTATCAAGGTATTTAGCTGAAACTCTCTGCACATCCTGAACTGTGATAGCTTCGATGTTCTGGAGGTAATTATCAAAATAGTTCTCCGGTAATCCGTACAGTATCAAGCTTTGTAACGCACCGGCGATTTGCCCGGAAGTCTCAAAATTTAATGCAAAATTGCCGATTAAGCCCTTTTTCACAAATTCCAATTCTTCTGCAGTAATGCCTTTATCATGCATCAGTTTAATCTCATAGAGGAACTCCTGAACGGAACTATCAGTTTTTACCGAATGAACGCCTGCCGACGCGGAGAATGGTCCCTTCCCTTTCAGAAAATTAAATCCTGAACGAGCACCGTATGTAAAGCCGCGCTTTTCACGGAGATTAAGATTAATGCGGCTCATGAATTGTCCCCCCAACATCCGGTTCATAACCGAAACGGCGAAGTAATCAGGTGTACTCCGTGCCAGAGCCGGATAACCGATCCTAATTTCAGATTGAGGGGCGCCCGGCTTATCGACGAGATAGATTGTCGTCTTATCGACAAGAGTCGGTTCGGGTAAAGTGGATTTCGGCACATCACCTTTCGTCCACTGTCCGATGACCTTTTCTAGAAGTGGAACAACATCACTCAGTTTAGTGTCTCCAACGACAATGAGTGTTGCATTATTCGGTTTGTAAAATGATTGATAAAATTTCTGCAGATCAGCGACCGTCATTCCCTTAACGCTCGCATCTGTTCCGGAGGGATTCGCTCCGTATGGATGATTTGATCCGTAGATTATCCGGGAAAATGCGTTGTTGGCAATCGCTGTTGCCTGATCTTTCTGCTGCATCAGGGATGTTATGCGTTGCTTCTGCAGACGCTCAAATTCCTTTTGAGGGAATACCGGATTCAGCAGAACGTCGGCAAATACATCAAGTCCTTTCGCCATAAATTTTGAGAGACAGCTCAGAGTGAGAAATGATCCATCCCACGATGATCCCACACCGAACGAAGCGCCTATCGATTCAATCTCCTCTGATATTTGTAAAGCATCCCGCGACTTCGTGCCCTCATCGAGCACGTCCGCTGTCATCGAGGCAAGACCGGGTTGGTTGAGCGGATCCTGATCCGATCCTGCATGTAAGACGAGATTAAAAGCAACGAGGGGAAGCTGATGACGTTCCATGAGCCATACCTGCAGACCGTTGCTCAGTTGCGCTTTCTGAATCTGAGGTAATTTCAGAGCGGGCGCATTTTTTCCCGTGGGTCGTTTGGAACGATCGAGTTCCTGAGAATTCATCACATTAATCATGAGTGTAGTAATGATCATTGAAAGCAGATAGTACTTTAAAGTTGTTTTCATGGTATTTATTCTCCTTTTTTCGCACCAAGTTCACCCTTACCCTCCGGCACAACGCTGAGAACGACGGTCGCCTCCTTTAGATACTTTTTTGCTGTGCTGAGGACTTCCTGCGGCGTGATCCCCTTATAGAACTCCATCTCAGTATTGATGTTGCCGGGATTGCCTGTGTACGAATAAAATGAGGCTAGTGAATTTGCCTTACCGAGAACCGTGGCAGCTCTGTTTATAACCTGTACCTCCTGAGCAATAACCGCTTTATCGATTTCACTCTGCGTAACTCCCTCCTTCAGCAGATTATTCAGAATATCAAGAACATTTTGTTCCATCTCGGTGAGCGTTTTTTCGGGTTTGGCGGTTATTTGAATCTCGAATGTTCCCGCAATCTCGGAACCATCCTGAGATGCACGGGCGGACTGAGCGATCTGTTTTTCATAGACGAGAGACTTATACAATCGAGAATTTTTCCCGCTGCTTAGTATTGAACTCAGGACGTCCATCACAGCGTTTTCCCGTGTGTGAGCCGCTACAGTATGCCACGTCATATAGAGTCGCGGAAGCTGTACTTTATCTTCATACATCATCCGTTGCTGTTTCATCGTTTTTAACTGTAGAGGTTTCGGTCGTTCGAACATTTTACCGCGGGGTATCGGATCAAAATATTTTTCGATGAGCGGTTTCATTTCATCTGGTTGGATATCACCTGAAACTACTAAACAGGCATTATTCGGTGCATAGTAGGTCTTGAAGAAATTCTGTATATCATCCATAGATGCAGAGGAGAGATCTTCCAGGTATCCTATCACGGGCCAGCTGTATGGGTGCGATGGCGGGTAAACTGCACGTAATATTTTTTCATTAGCAGTACCGTACGGCCTGTTGTCGTAATTTTGCCGCCTTTCATTTTTTACAACATCGCGCTGGTTGTCGAGTTTGCCCATCGTCATTGCATCGAGGAGGAAACCCATCCGGTCGGATTCGAGGTACAGAGCAAGCTCCACAAAATTACTGGGAACTACTTCGAAATAAGTTGTGCCATCCTGACCGGTAAAACCATTGATATTTCCCCCAATCTCCTGGAGCAGTTTAAAATGTTCGTTATCGCCGACATGAGCAGATCCTTGGAACATCATATGCTCAAAGAGATGAGCGAAACCGGTCCGCCGCGGCTGTTCATTCTTAGAGCCAACGTGATACATCACCGTCACGGCTGTAACGGGGGCGTTGTGGTCTTCGTGGAGAATCACATTCAGACCGTTGTTCAGTGTATACTGTTCAAATGTGACGTTGATTTGGGTATATGACTGCATTACCAGAGCCATACTAATAACCATAAATATGAGTAAGACTTTCATCGTCAATTACTCCGATTAAAGTGATAGATGGGGATTTTTGGATAGGAAAATCTAAAGAATTAACGGTTGATATGCAAATAGCTCCATGAATAGCCCCCGACTTAAGTCGGGGGCTATTCAGAAAATATATCATCGCATCATAGAGAGTGGGAGTATCAGTCGCTGATCACTCTCAAACCCTTTAATAGCGATGTACATTTCTTTCGATCCTTCAAGAAAGTGGTACTCTCCTTCCCGTAAGCAGAACATGGCAAGGAGTGTCTCCGAAAATATGAGGATGTTCTTTTTCTTTCCCCATACGTACTTCGGTTTAATGAATTTATTATTTTCATTTACAAGATAAATTCTATCTTCGAGATATGTAATATCGGGAATGTAAGAGGGCCAACCCTTATTTTCAATTGATATCAGAACCAGCAATGAATCAAACTGACATTTATCCTTCAGATAATTCCCCCGGCAATCAACAACCCGGCGTGTATCCCATTCATAGAACATTCCAAGTGCTTCGTGGAACAGAACGTCTGTATTTAATCGAAATTCAGTTTCGGCCCAACCATATTTGCGTTGAGCGTTCCGTTGAATAGCCAAAATTACCGATGGGTAATATGGTGTTACCATGATTTTGATGTTCGTACGATTATCGAAAAGGTTATGAGCCAATGGTGAACTCATAACGATAAGTTCGTCCCGATAATTCCAGTCGTAATACGGTCTTTGGATCACCTCATTATATGTATCGAGACGAAAATAATTACAGCTCGAAAGAATGAGAATTATAAATAATAATTCGCTATGAAAGCGTAGTAGATTCATATGGAAAACGGCCCATTATATTTTAATTCTTCTGCCGTATGATTATCCTGATGCTGATCTTATCTCATCATTGATAATGGAAATGATAATTTTACATCATTCTCAAATCCTTTAATTACAAGATACATTTCATCAGAACCGTCCAGAAAGTGATATGAACCTTCCCTGAAGTGAAACATTGCAAACATTGTTTCAGGCATCGTAAGTATATTATTTCTCTTCCCCCATACAATTCTCGGTTTGATAAATCTATTTTTTCCATTCACAAGGAATATCCGATCCTCAAGATTTGTAATATCAGGCATATAACAGGGCCAATCAGCAGGATGCATCAAAAATATATCCCTATATCTACCCTGACCAATTTTTATTCCCGGAACTCCAACAGTTATAAGCGGAACATTGCAGGGCCAACTACGATTCTCAATTGTGATGAGAAATAGCATTGAGTCGATCTGTGTATGGTCTTTATAATAATTCCCACGTCCATCAACAAAGCTCTCTCGTTCCCAGTCTCTGTACATCCCCACGGCTTCCTTCAGCAGCTTGTCAACATTTTTTTGATACTCTTCCTCGTTCCAATGTTTTATACGTTGCTCTGCCCGTTCTATTGCAAGCACGACCGAAGGGAAATAGGGTGTAGCATAGACTTTAATATTCGGACTACCGAAATCATAGAGATTATGAGCAATCGGGGAAAGAATCACTGTTAGACCATCCCGTATCGACCATTCATACGATGGCGTTTGTATGATATCTTCGTAACGATCTTGACCGATGTAGAAACAGCCGCTGAAGATTATAGTAACCGCATAGAATATCCAGAGGATATTTCTAATCTTGATATTGATTATTTTTTTCATTGTGGGAAATTAAGTCTGTCCATTGTTATACCCACATGATTTTAGTGGGTATCCAGAGCTTTGCATCTTTCTGGATTCCCCGCCCGACCGAATGGTCGCGTACCGTCACATCGGTCGTTCGGGCGGGCCGATAAGAGCATTTCCGCCAGAGGCGGACAGGCGGGAATGACAGTCTAGCCAATTTATTCTGTACGCGCTACAACCATATATTTGAGACTATTTTATCAGCGCCATCTTCCGTGTTTCGTTATACGATCCCGCAACTATTCTGTACAAGTAAATACCACTCACGATATCTTTAGTATCCCACTGGCACGACTTTATCCCCGGACTTTCATACCGGTTCACAAGCGTCGCAATTTCCTCTCCCAACATGTTGTAAACCTTTAGTGTCACCCACCCTCCTTTTGGTATGTGATAATGTATAGAAGTTGTTGAGTTGAATGGATTCGGATAATTTTGCTCTAAACGGTATGTCGTTGGCATCTTAGGATATTCTTCTTTAACATCCAGCGGAGTAGCAAGTTTAAACTTTACAGCGCTATTATTCCTTGGCCTTGTGCTCTCTGGTGTACCTCGGTCACACAGAGAAAACCACCTCGTCGTGTCTACCTCAAATCCTATTGTTGATATCCTCTCCAATCCGCTGAATCCAATATTTTTATATTGGAACGTAATAGAAGTGTCATTCTGATCGATGATAACCTGATAATTTGATACGCAGTCTGTATCGTTTAAATAATTTGTAACTTCGGACCATTCAACAATGAAACGATTCGGCTCCCGGTAATAGAATATTTTCCCGCTATCACAGTTAAACCACATTGATAGCATGTGCATATCTGCCCAGAGTGGTGCGATAAAATTCTTCGGTATGCCGGTAGGCTGTACTTGCGAGGAAGGTATGGTCCAACTCGCATAATAAGATGAAGCATTGAGATGCTGGGTATCAATGGGTGAATCAGAGAATGCCATTCCTCCGTTAACTCCAATCCAAGCATACATAACAGGTGCACCAAAGAATGTAAATTCAAATCCTAAATCAATCGGTCCGGATGTACCGTCATCTATTGGAGAACCGCCGTAACCGGGACGGATGAAAAATCTATCATACGGTATCTCATTACCATAGAATGAAGTGTTTACCCAATCAAATGTACAACTCGTATCAGCACGGTATCCATTCTGTACCAATCCGAATACACGGAAATTCAAATCAAATGAATAAAGTGCATAACCGCTTTTGTCGATTGCACGGAAATGAAGTTTTACCTTGGTATTTGCTACCTGTGGGGGTAGTACAGCGTGCAACATTGTATCTCCTACCAAAACAGGTCGTATTGAATCCATTGGATTATCACCAAACTGGTAATCAAGCCAGATGTTATCGATACCCGCGCTATCAAGATATTCAGATTTGCAGAACTTCATGAGATTAAGTTTAATCTCTTCATCTTCATTAGTACCACTCTGTATAATCTCGCTTGTCGGCACAACGGTCGGCGGTGGATAATTGAGCTTCATTGTGTACCAGATATTTGGATGACCACCATTTACAGCGCACCATCCTCTCGGTGTATATGGTAGAAAATCATGTTCTAAAAATTTCCAAACTTTCCATGGTTTTGTATGATCGATGGGAGCATCAGGACGACCAAACCAAATTATCTTCCTATAGTCATAATCGTTGTGTTGATATGCTTCGTATCGAAAACAAATAAAAATTGGAATATCTTTTTTTAAAATTGTTTCCTCGCCGAAAATATCGTATAGCCTGAAACCCGTAATGTTTATATTGGCATCCATCCTCACCTCAACATAGAAACCGCCATAACCCCATAATTCTTCACCCAGAGGATCCCATGATGAATCCTGATTTGTACCTATCCAATTAGGATCTGTAGCCTCATCGTGATATCCAGTAATACCTTGATCAAGATCATTCGTATTAATATAATATCCCCATGGCATGTAATTGGTTGAGGAAGTACCGTACGGTATTTTTGCATCAATGTTAGAACGAAATACTCTGATTGTCATAGGAAATTTGAGTACCTCTCCCAGATAAGATGGCATTATTAGCCAGCATAGACTGTCCAAGGTACCATTGCTTGGCGGGTTAAATAAAATTGCCAAAACCTGTTTATGACTTATACCATATCCGGCAACAAATCCAGGTTCCGGTAATACAGGAGGATAAACATAAGCTGAATAACCGAACGTACCATAATTTTCGCAACTAATAGTCTGTGAGGATGATCTTTCTAAAACGGTTTTATATGCAGATCGATCTTTAGCAAGGGGTATGATTTCGCCCTCAGGAGAAATTAATATGCGATTCTGGCATAGGGTGTGCGTTGTTATTATACATAGAAGAAGTAAGACTTTCTTCAGTATAATTATATCAAGTCTAGATATTACCATCTTGTTCCCCCAAGGATAAGAGCGTCCCTTAATCATCGAAACCTACTATACTAATATGTCGACTTTTTAATAAAATGTCAAAGCAGATAAAATCTCTATGGGAAGGTGGGGATTTATCTTTAATAATCTGATAATCCATTTCATTTTATGCAATTTCTGGTAATATCAAATTTTAATTAATGAATTGGTTTTTATGCCTCTCCCTTGATTCGGTGTCTAAAAAGCCCCAGACTGTTACTCCACATGTTTTTAGTGGGTATCCAGGACTAAGACTTAGCTCTGGATTCTACGCCTGGCCCGCCCGAACGACTGAAAATATGCCCGTGCTTCGTTCGGTCGCCTGCCCGCCGGATATGTGCGACATATGGCAGGCGGGGCGGGGTGAGTGGATTCTCAATAGACCCCGACTTAAGTCGGGGTCTATTCAATAATAAAAAAGCCCCGCCGTATGGCGAGGCTTTTGTTGATCGGATGTCGATCAGTTATTCTTTCGGGATCTGAAGTGCAAAGAAATTAATATCCTGATTCCTCTTCACTCTGAGAAGCACAGCATCACCCGGTTTAAATTTCTCCAGTACGTTCTGTAAATCTTTGGGCCCTGCGATATTTTGCCGGTCTGCTTCAATTATGATGTCATTTGCCTGAAGCCCGTTTTCAGATGCTTCACGGAACCTTTCGACAGCTGTGACAAGTACTCCATTTTCGACTTCGAAATCCTTCTTTTCCTGAGAAGTTAGAGCTCTCACTTTCATACCGAGATTCTTGAAAT
>CAYGXH010000037.1:0-13395 GCA_964353675.1 uncultured Chlorobiaceae bacterium | reverse complement strand
TTTATTCCCATTTTTTTAATCGTTCTGGAATATTATAACAACTTTACGAAATCCCGCGCGTCTTTAAGTAGGAAGATACCTGACAAGAATGAATGTATGATTATCCCCGATGATGTACTGATTAAAACATTTCGCGATGGAAATGATATTGCGTTCATCACATTGTACAATAGGTACAAACACGCTATATATAATTTCTGTCTCAAGATGCTTGCAGACTCTGACACGGCAAAAGATGCTGTCCAGTGCATTTTCCTAAAAATTTACGAAAAGCGCGATCAGTTACAGCAACCGGAAAGATTTCGTTCCTGGTTATTCGCTATTGCACGGAACGAATGCCTTTCGGGTCTACGAAAAAATAAAATATTCTCTCCGCTCACCGACGATATCGCGGAGACGGGTTCGGATTCGTTAATCTCCTCAGTGGACAGAGACGGGGATATCGCTCTCGTGAACAGCGCTATTATACGATTAGATCCCGACCTTCGCGAGGTGATTATTCTGCGTGAGTATGAAAATCTATCGTACCGTGAGATCGGAGATATCGTCGGGATTCCGGAAAAGACAGTAAAATCCCGTCTATTCCGGGCACGTCAGATGTTATATGAAATTTTGAAACCACTCTTCTCTGAAAGGAGCTAATTATGTGCTGCAGTGATAAACAGGAACGCATCACATCTTTTATCGACGGAGAACTCAGCACGCGTGACCAGATTGAATTGTTCAAACACCTCGCGATTTGTCCCGATTGCCAATCATTCATTGATGTTATAATGCGCATGCGTGATATTCAAAAAAGGGAACAGATAAACTACCCGGTTGAGATCGACGAGACTCTTCTATCACGGCTCGGCAGTTTACGACGCACGTTGAATTCCGAATCTCCACGCACAACACCTGTACGATCAACACTGCTGAAACACCGTGTCTCGCTTCCTGTCCCGCTTGCGATCGGTGCGGCAGCTGCTGCGATCATTATCGGATTTTTACTTAACGGTATCTTTTACCGCGAAGCCGGTCCATCCACGGTGCCTGTAAATTTTCCGCAGCAGTACGCCCAGCCTACTGCAGTTATTTTTTACTACGGCATGCCCCCGGTAGAAGTGACGAGTACTGCAATGATACAGACAAAAAGTGACAATAAACAACGGATTTACTAATTATGATAGAAAGGAAAGAAAAAATGATGTACGCATTCATTCTTCTGTTCGCCATAACTTCAATGATCGGGTATGCCGGATGCACAAGCGATCATAATCCTTCTCCGGATCAGAAGTCGGCAATAGAGCAGCAGCAAAAAAGTACTGATGCGAAAAACGATTCATTAAAACATAAACAAGCGTCCGGTATGCCGAAGGTGGGTGTCGAAATGCCGACTGTAGCCGTGCAGGTGCCTCCGATTTATCCCGAGGAAGCGCGGAAAAAAGGGATTCAGGGTGACGTTCATGTTCAGATCCTTGTGGGAAAGGATGGTTTGGTAAAAGAAGCAACCGTGATAAAAAATGAAACTGGATCAAAAGATCTGGAAAAGGCGGCGCTTGACGCGGTATACAAGTGGAAATTCGATCCCGCCAAACATGAGGGAAAACCGGTTGAGGTAAATGTTATTGTACCTATAAAATTCAAATTAGAAGATAAAGAAAAATAGATTAGGTGTGCCAATAACGGAAGCCGATAAGATTGTCGGCTTCCGTTTTTTGTTGTTTTTCGCAATACCAACAACGTTCCCTGAAGTTAATAGAGAACTGATAGACAGGTTACTCTCGGGTCCGCATAATAACTGCAAGAGAAATATCATCGTACACGCGAGCATCTCCAACATAATTTTCCAATTCACGAATAATTGATTCGCCTGCGGTTACTGCATCACGTCGGGGGGAAGTTGATAAGATGTGAACGAACCGTTGTGTACCGTAGAATTCGCCTGCCGCATTCTTGGCATCGGTTAGACCGTCGGAGTAAATAACCATCATATCACCGGGGTTGAGAGTGATGCTTTTCTCGGCGTATGACATTTCAGGAAAAATGCCGATTCCCGGATCGCCCTTGGGCAATTCCTCGACCGTGGTTCCCCGCAGAATGAGAGGCGGGAAATGGCCTGCATTCAGCAATGTAACGGTATTACTGTCGGTGCGGAGCTCGAGATAGAGAAGTGACGCAAACATGCTCCGTATGCTGTCACGATGAAATATCTTATTTACCTTCGAAACGAGTACTCCCAGGGAAAGATTTTCGGGCGACAGCGCCCTTATTGTCGACTGAAGTTTCACGGAGAGGAGGGCCGCTTTCAATCCCTTGCCGGCGACATCCGCAAGAGCGATCCTGCAGCGCGATTCATCGATAGATTGGAAATCAACAAGGTCTCCGCATACCTCATTGGCAGTGCGTTCGTACAGCCACAAAGACCATCCCGGAACCGACGGGCTCCTTTCCGGCATAAGCTCAAGCTGTATCGCTCTTCCTGCTTCGAGCTCTTCCCGTGCGAGGAGCTTATCTTTCAATTCAAGCATCAGGATGAAGAGCATTATGAAACCCGCGATTATTACCCAGTCAAAACTAATCGTTACATCGTCGCCGGCAGATATTACCTGCTGCGAGAATACCATCATGACAAGTGCAACAATTAAAAGGATTCTTCGGACTGGGGTAAGCTTCAGGAAAAGCGCTTTAAGCAGCCAGCCGATCGTGTACATCCAGCGACGGAACCGCCCCATAGCTTTTAATCTGTTTCTTCTTTCATCATCGAGGAAGAACTCTTTCAGTTCACTGAAATCTCGGCGAATGGTATCCCTAAAGCCACCCTTTTTCAAGTCATTCCGGATCACCCTGTGAAGTTTTGATTCTTCAGGTTTCTCTGAGCTTGTCATATTCATTTATTGCCTCATATAGCTTCATGCACTACTATATTATATACGGATTTTTCACTCAAATGTTTACGCCGGTGATTTATCTGCCGTAATATTATTCTTTTTTCTGTCCTTCAACATGCCGGATTGAATACTCAGCGAATAACGATTTCTGCCAGTACCGGCAGGTGGTCCGAGAGGAATCTCCCATCCCACCGGTCTGTAAGTATCGCATGTTTTCTGACATTCACGGTTCCATACACGTAGATAAAGTCAATACGATTTCCGTTTTCAATCTCTTTAAAGCCGTTCCATGTGGAATTTGGACCGTAGTGTGGTTGCTGAGAATTGCAGAACGCATCCTGCAATCCATTTTTCTTCATTATGGAATGCACGACCGACGTATCGGTACAGTTAAAGTCTCCCGTAATGATTAGCGGAACAGAATTTATATACTTGTCAACTTTTTCAACTAGAAGTTGCGCACTCATCCTACGTGCATTTTCTCCTACATGATCGAAATGGGTATTGAAACACCCGATCACATTCCGTGTGACCGTATCTCTTACGAAACACCAGGTAACGATACGGGGTAGTGCAGCGTCCCATCCTTTACTGCCTGCAACCGATGGAGTTTCCGAAAGCCAGAATGTTCCCTTGTCTTTTAGTATAAAGCGATCTTTCCTGAAGAAGATCGGACAGAATTCGCCATTTTGCATTCCATCCTCTCTTCCGACTCCAATCCAGTCGTACTCGGGGAGGAGCGAATCGAGATCTGCGATTTGATTGCTGAGAGCTTCCTGCAATCCACAAATATCAGCGCTATGATACCGGATAAATTGTGCAATCCGGTTTTTACGGAATTGCCAAGAATTCGGGCCGTCGCCCGGATTATCATAACGGATGTTAAAAGAAAGAACACGAATCGTACTATCGGACACTTGTGCCCGACATGGAACGATTAACAATATTATACATAGCAACAAGAAAAATCGGCGTTTAGATTTCATAAATCATACTCCGAAGGAGAATTTATAGAGGACAAGAAAGCTTGATCAGCAGTTAATTATTATACCCTTATTTCTTGATGGAAGAAATCTGAAAATTAAATCAAAGTGACGGCGCTTTTTTAATTTAATAACCCGTCATGCTGAGCTTAGTTTATCCCGAGTTTACCGAGGGATCGAACCATGGGCGAAGTTTATCCTGATCTCAGCGTGACATGTTTTGGCTTTATGAAAGAATTATTCAGATCTCTCTTATGGATAATTATTTTATAAAAATAAAGGGCAAGTTTTCAAGTCCTTGCCCTTTATGCAATTTGCTATACAACCCTGTTTCTATTTTATTATTGTTCCAAATCCTTTGAGTTGAGATTCAATTATACGTTTATCGCCGGTAACCACTATTGTTATTTCCTCCGGCCTGATGTATTTAACCATAATTTTCTTTACCATCTCCGGCGTTACCGCATGGACACTGTTTACGTAATTTGTCAGAAATGTATCAGGAAGACCATGAAAATCGAGGAAAGCCAGTTGCTTGATGATGCCCTCCCTTGTCGAGTTCTGAAGAACAAATGTCCCTGCAATGTAATTTGCTATACCCTTCAGTTCATCCGCAGATGGGGGTTCTGAACGTAACTGGTTGATCTCATGGAATATTTCTTTAACGGCAGGACCCGTAACATTCGTCCCCACACTTGCAACTTCCGCCCA
The DNA here is from genome assembly GCA_964353675.1 of uncultured Chlorobiaceae bacterium. GTDB lineage: Bacteria > Bacteroidota > Ignavibacteria > UBA10030 > SZUA-254 > CAYGXH01. The sequence goes on along the minus strand of CAYGXH010000037.1, from coordinate 8,831 downwards.
ATAAGCGGTCCGGTACCGAGACGAGATAGTGCTCCAAGGAGAGTAGGTATATCCTTTCTGTTCACGAATATTACTAGTAATTCTGGATGCGAACGAACCGCCGAGGAGCATATTGACAACCTGGAGCGGGATGAAATCTTTATTACTCGGGTCGATTACCGGAAGTCCCATCACGATGTTAGATTGTGTAGAGCCGGGTTTGTCGGTTATGTATATTTCTTTTACCGATGTCGGTCGGGGTATATTTGTTACAACCACCGGTTCGCTCTTCCAATCCTGGAAATTATCCCGGATTGTTACCTCGACATCTCTTTCATCAAATTGTCCGACTACATAGATATGAGATCTTTGTGCGCCAAAGTTTTCTTTGTAAAATATTTTCACATTGTCGATCGTAAATCCATTGATGATGCTCTCCGTAGGAAATCCCCGGCCGTATGGATGGTCTTTATAAAGCACCTTCATAAATTTTTCATTTGTTACCGCCTGTGGATCGGCAAGTGAAAGACTTAACTCGCGTAACTTATCATTTTCTAACCTTGGCAGCTCGCTCTCGGGGAATTTCGGATTCATGAGGACATCAGCGAGCAGTTCGATACACTCCGGTCCTTTTTCAGAGAGAACATCGCTGCTGAAAATTGTTTTATCGTCGCCGACCTGCACATCAAGCGAACCCCCCATCATAGCAACCTCTTCACGGATATCCGATGAGCTTCGCTTCCGGGTACCTTCCTTCATCATCGTACCCACGATGGAAGAAAGCCACCGTTCGTCGGCCTGTTCATTCATTGCACCGGTCCTGATGACGACATTAATCGCGACTTTCGGAATTTTACCGTACTGCACCATGGTGACTGCAAGTCCGTTTTCCAGCTTGAAGGTTGTTTTTTTCGGAAGCTTGAAATCTTTCGGCGCACTCCCTTCCGGCGGGATCTGTTTTTGTGTAATTACGATTGTATGGAGGAGCAATGAAACAATGATTGTACAGAATATTTTTCTGATCATGGTCATTCTCCTTTACTTTCCCACTTTGTTTTAACGGCAAGCGTTGTTTGTGCGGTATTCCGAAGGTATTCTTTGGCCGTGCTCTGAATAATTTCCGGGGTCACTTTCTTCATCTGATCTTCAATTTCGTTGATCTTCTGCGGATTATCATCAAAGAGTGCAAATGAAGCAAGGAGGTCAGCGCGACCAAAACCAAAAAAACCGCCGACCATGTCGTAATAACTCGACCGGAATTTAACCATTGCTCTATCCAGCGTAGCCTGGTCGATTTGTATGTTCTGAAGAGTAGCCACTACAGAATCAACCACCGCCGCGATTTCCGTTCTGGAGGTAGTACTGTCGTGTACGAAAGAAAACATCCACAGCATGGGACCTTTATAGTTGAGCATATTGCCGAGGAGATTAATGCCGCCCTCTACAGATTGGGTAATACCTTTCTTCTGGACTAAAGCATTGTAGAGACGGCTGTCTTCACCCTGTACAAGGATCTGATCTATCAAACCCATAGCGTAGTACTCGGCTGTACCTCTCTCCGGCATGTGGTACGCAAACGCAAGAGCCGGACGATTCGCAAGTGAATCAATTTTCGTACAATATTTTGCCGCCGTTGGTAATGGTTCCGATATATCGGGCTGCTCCGGCAGGGTAACGGACGGAATACTGCCGAAGAATTTCTCTATCAGGTTTTTTGCTTCCTCAATGTCGATATCGCCAACAACGGCAAGTGCGGCATTGTTCGGAGCGTAGTATGTCCGGAAAAATTCCTTCACATCCGCGAGAGTCGCCGCCTGTAAATCGGAGAGTTCCCCGTAGAAATTATGGGAATTATACCAGTTGGTATTTGCGCACTGCGGCATGTCGAGCCATGGAAAACCACCGTATGGTTGGTTAACAACGCTTACCTTCACTTCGTTTGTTACAACACCCTGCTGGTTAACGAGATTCTCCTGAGTTAAATCGAGTCCGCGCATGCGGTCAGCCTCTGCCCAGAGCGCAGTCTCAAGTTTATGTGAAGGAAGAATTTCGAAATAATTAGTAAAATCGAACCGCGTTGAACCGCTGAGAACCCCTCCGTTCTTCTGTATGAGACGGATAAATTCCATTTTACCAAGATTCTGCGACCCCTGAAACATCATGTGTTCAAACAGGTGTGCGAATCCGGTTCGGTCTTTGGGCTCGATCCGGAATCCGATGTTGTAGTAAACAGCAACGGTGACAGTCGGAGCGGTGTGATCCGGCGAGAGTACGACTTTCAAACCATTCGGAAGCTTGTAATACTCGAGCGGAACGTTGAGACTGCTCGTATCCCTCGGCGAACACGAAAAGAGGAGCAGAGAGATTACTGTAAAAATCATAGGGTAGCGAGTGAACTTCATGAAATCTCCTTATACAGATTGAAGAGTTAAACCGGACATAGTAACGCCTCATAATAGTTTACGAAAAGGACGTTCCATAAGTTACAAACTGCCTGTTACCAGAACTATGTGAATTCCGGTTTTATTCAACAAATTAATTAGGTTGGGTATTCCTACCCGACCTACAACAACCCTGAGAGATTAGAACATGTACCCTATTCCAAAACTCCAGGCCGGGATGTCCATCCCATGTGTCCCGGGTATCGCGTCAGGATTTGTCATCGGTTCGATATCTCTGTCCTTCCCCATCAGATATTCACCTGCAAGATCAAAAACAAAATTACTGATCGAGTAGCCGACTCCGAGTGTTACCGCGTTGTAACTGATGCTGGGAAAGAGAATATTGTACGTCTCGGATGGAGCGGGCGCCGGATCAATGTAGAATCCTGCTCTCAGGTCAAGATTTTCATTGACGCTGTACCCAAGGCCGAACCTGATCTGTGTAGCATCCTTCCAGTGGAGAATGAACTTGTTCTCATCCGACGGTTCCATTGCGGCCATCCACTCAGCGTCCTTGTATTCTGTTACAAATTCATCTTCACTTTCAGACCAGCGGCTGAACTGAACATCAGCTGTGATAACCAGTGCTTCGATCGGACGAAACGCTATGCCGCCCGCGATCCACATGGGCCATGAAACATCGCGGTCGAAATCGCTCTCCGTTTCAGCACCAATACCCGCCATCATAGGACTTTCCGCCGAGCCGCTCATCTTAACATTTGTTTTTGTCTTGAAGGAGGCACCGATGCTGAACTGGTCGGTCGCTTTAAGAAGGGCGCCTATTGTCACGCCAAATCCGAGGCCATCGGATTGTTCAGAATACTGATACCCGTTCCCGCCGTAAACGACAGGTCTTTTAAGGTCGAACATCCCATAGAAAATATTGAGCGCAACACCAAGTGATAATTTATCTGTAACTTTGTATGCCACCGCGGGAGAAATATTGATAACTCCGATTTTACTCATCCATTCAAGGTTGTCACCGGCGCTCAAATTCTTCAGATCATTTCCATCCCATTCAGCGCCTATTCCTGCCGGCACAAAGACACCAAGACCTACAGTCAGCTTCTCGGAGAATTTAAACCTAAATGAACCCATGAGGTTTGGTGCGAGATAGTGATTCGTTTTAGTTTTCGCATCTATGCCTGCCGTCGCAAACTTATACGTTCCCATCGGAATAATATCCGTTACGAACGCGCCTATAAAGTTTTTCTGCGTTTGCGTTAGACCGGCTGGATTCCAGTATATTGCGGTGTAATCATTTGCAAGCCCGACAAATGCTCCACCCATGCCGAATCCTTTCGGACCGATGCTATTAAGGCTCAATCCGTTTGGATAGACACACGTCGCTGCTACAGCAAGCATAACAAAAGAACAGAGTAGCCGCATTTTCATTTTACTTCTCCTTAATTATTGGTGGGGAAATGGATTTGATTGAATGCGTAATTCCAGGAACCATTAATTTTGCAATACTAAAATATTAATTGGCAAATCTACTGAATCATGTCATCAATGTCAAGCATGGAAATATCTGCCCTTAGCGATCCCTCTTTCCCCTCGGCATCGATGTCTTTGAACAAATCATTTTACGAGCAGTACGGAATGGTTTTTAGGAATAACGGGAGTTTCTTCAATTCTGAAGCCGGAACTCTGGGCAATGGTGAGAGAGGTGCGGTATGCCTCGTCTGTCACATGATTTTTCGGTTCAGCCATCAGGAGCAATCCGTTCTTTTTGAGAGCGCTGAACAGTTCCCTGAATAAATTATCCTGCGCGGGTACTTCATGAACAACGGCGAACGCAAGGATAAAATCAATCGTGTTGATCAGATCGTCGATCTGTAGCGATGTGTCTGAACAGAGGCGCACTTCCAATCTATCCATGACATTTGCTTTTTGTGCCCGTCGACGCAACGACCTGAGCATTTTTTCCTGTACATCAATACAATAGACACGACCGGATTTTCCGACGCGTTGTGCGAGTGTAATGCTGAAGAAACCCATACCGGGACCGACCTCGAGAACATTCATCCCCTCCCGCACATAGGAATTTACTATCTTCTCAGGATTATTATAGATCCGGCGTAAAGGACTCATGAGGAAATAACCCACCCACCAGGGACATACGTGATGTTCCATCAATCACTTCCTGTCGAAAAAAGGATTCTTCGAACTGACACTCAGTGGAATACCGTAGGCAATTTTCACATCCTCACCCAGAAGTTTCATTTCCTTCACGGCAAGACCGACACTGAACATAACCCTGTTATCTACACGCGCATCCATTCCCACGCTTACTGCCGATCCGATCGCGATACCCAGGTCTCCGGTGTTGAATACGCAGGGATGGTCTGGATATTTATCTTTCTCCTCGCAGTTTGGGAATCCGCACAGATTACACGGTTGAACACCTATGCTTGCATACTTTGTGCCGATAATGAGCATACATTGGGCTGAGAGAATGTTGTTTGCATCCCTCAGTAGGAAAGATGCAGACGGATGACGATTTGAGATTGTTTTAAGGGTCTCGGAAATTTCAGTTATTCCATCCTTATCGACCAGAGCCATGACCAGATTATCAATACCGCGGGCTTTGGGAGCCGTACGCGCAGCAGTGAGCATATTCTCCGCAACACGCCTCACGGTATCCGTCCGGATATCTTCCTCAAATATTTTTTTCATAAATGATTTCCAGTTTTATACTATTAATCGAGTTTCAACATTCCGAGGATTTAGAATTTCTATTATACACCAAGATTACACTTGTACAAAATACTTATTAAATGACATTCGAAAAATATGGTTGTAAAACAAGGCGAACGAAGTGTCCGCACAGAATACTGTCCGAGCGATCCCGACCGCAGGTCGGGAGAGCGAGTTTATTCTGTGCAACGAAGTGAGCCGTAGTTTTACCCATATTTTTCGACAGTCTTGACTTTTTCTTTTGTCATTTTCCCGATGTTTCCATCGGGATGTAAAGACAAAAGAAATGACGATTTGCTAAATTATTCTATCTAAATGGTACCACAAAATATGCTACACTCTTCATTGGGCTTACTTCTCTGATTAATAAAGAAATTATTCAAAATGATATGTTTTTAAAGAATATTTATGTTCTCTCAATTTATTTTGGACAACAATGATTTACGATAAATACAAGTATGGCAATGATAGCTAAAACTATAATTGATATGGTGATGTAAATTTGTGATGGATCCATCATATGTCCTTAGTTTATCATAATCTATAAAGTCTTCGAATTGTTTTTTAGAGTTACAGATTTATTTTACGTAATATTCGACTCAGCCACAAACTTTAACTGTAACCGTGCTCAATTATAATTAGGCAGGTAGAGTAGATTGAAGCCTCTCCTGTTTTCCTCTGAATCGGCGTAGATACGCCACTCACGAACAAGGTTATTAACTATGGTCGCAGTCCATATCACGGGATCGTACGGCTGTTCCTCTGACCAGTATGCGTAGCCGAGAATAACAACTAAGTTGTCTTTAGACTCGATCCTTGTGAACGTGTTTCTGTATTTAGGAACCATCTCGAAGAATTTCCCCCAGCTTCGAATCATTACCTGTTTGGATTGTCGAACATTACCATCGCGATCGACAAATGCATGATCCTCGGTCATAAGTTGTCCTAGTCCATCCAGGTCCTGATTATTGATGCACTCGTTGAACTGAAGTGCGATGAGTTTGGGATCTTTCGTGTTCATATATAAAGTTAAGAAGATTTATGCTGATTATGATTATTACCATCTGACATGGAAACAGAGGACGTCGATGGTTAAAGGCAGTTTTGAACTATATCTTCTCCCACAATTGTGTAGTGTTTAGCCATATTAAGTATATTCTTATTTCCGTTTTTTCTTATTGTGCGGTTTGGGAGATGATTTATCGATAGTCATTTTGGTCTTAAGATGAACAAATAGTCAAGCCCGAACCTGTGAAGTCCTGGAATCATCTGAAGATTACCTAGCACAAATCTGTACTTGTAGTAGAAATCGGAATGTTTCTTCTTCTGGTCGGGTATGGTGACTTCCGCATCCATTGTCTTTTCAGGAGATTCACGTGGGTAGTAGTCCTTTTTCCAATCTGACTTTCGAGGCAAGTGCCCCACACTTCTTAATCCACGCTTGATACTGTAGGTTTTCTTCGTTTTAACCTCAAAGCCGATTTGGTCGAAGAGCATCAACAAAGTCCGGGCGGGGAAAAAGAAAATGTGCCCGTTCTTGCTCCTCGCTGGCTTGTTCTCTTCTTTCCAGAAATTGATCAAATCAAGACTATCGTTGAATCCATTTGGAACCGAAAGAAAGAATATGCCGTCGGGCTTGATTATTTTTCTGCACTCTCTCAGCAGTGATATAGGATTCGGCACGTGCTCAAGAACATTGTTGACGTGTATATAATCAAAGAAAGCTTCCTGAAAAGCAGCCTCTACTAAATCCCCTTGCACCACATTCAAACCTAACTGATCACGGGCAAATCGGACAGCGCTCGCTCCGAAATCGGTTCCGTATACATCCCAGTCGGAATGTTTCCTTATTCCGTTGATAAAGAATCCTGTCGCACACCCCACATCGAGGAATTTTCCCCTTGGTTTCCAGCGCATGAGACTGCGTGCGAATGCCATACCCTTGCCTTCTTCACGGGATTTATCAAAGTCGTAATACGATGCGGAATAAAAAGTGGTCAGCTCCGATTCCGTTGGCATTGGATCAAAGAAGATCAAACCACAATGCAAACACTCAAAAAGGTCGTATTCTGTGCCAAAGATGAGATTCACCTTGCAGTGAAACCTCTTTGAGGCGCTATCTCCGCAAATTTGACAAGGTGGCATTAGTGTCCCATTTTTTTCTTAAGGTAACTATAATTTTCTAAGCAAGTGGCCATGCCGTATAATGGTAGCCGGTTTATTCAATTTGCGTGAGCGGTATCAGTCGCCAAGGCACAGTTTTTGCCCCACGGTACAAAGCTTGTTGGTTTTACAAACTTCGCGGTACAATGTTGATTACTTGCATGTTGCTGTCTTTTCGCGATGCATAGACTTAAATACTATAGTGGGGGTCAGAGTTTGGACGTCGAGGCGATCTCCGGTACGGGCAGGTCTGAGTGCCATATCTCGCGCCATAATTTCCAAGATCCATCGTTTGATTTCTGCCATATCCAGAAGATCGTGCCCGTGTCTTTGTAAGCGGCGTGCCCCGGCAGCATTATCGTGACTGACCAGGTTTCCCAGAGGTAGGCGAAATCGTCGAATCCCACTATTTCCTCAGGCTTGTGATTGTAGTCCGACATGGATGGGTAGGTCTGAAGAAATCCAATGATTGCTTCCTGTCCCTTGAGTGGTAGTGCGTTTGGAGGGAATATGATCGCGTCTTTTGCATAAAAAAACTTGACGAATGCAGAAGCATTGTCTTTGTTCAGCCCTTTAAACATGGCCAGGCCTTGGTCAACCACTTTCCTGATGGCCGCTTTATCGGCATCGGTGAAGCCGGCAGACCCTCTCGGCTGACAAGCAGACACTGCCAATGCGAGGAGGATTATAAAAAATCCGCGAATAAAAATGGTAATTGATGTTTTCATGATTTTGAAGTTTTTGTTTGATTTTATTTTAAATCGATAGATTAAATCTCTATGATGATAAATATTACTACCAACTTTTGCAACAAAAATACCGTCCCGAATACCGCTATTAATAAACGGATTTATCTTGCGGCGAGCGGGATGATTTATTTTATATTTTTATTGCTGTTATATGCAGTTGCCCGCCTTCGTCCGGGAAAGCAGACTTCGGTGGGCAGGCCCATTACTTGAGCATCAGTAATTTCTTCGTGTCAATAGCACAATATTTTGATCACACCGTATTGGATTCTCGTTATCAGAAAATGTGCCCAAAATTAAAATATAATCCGGTTGTTTCATTACTGAAACCTATATCGAGTCGCACGACGAAATTATCCATGATATACCGTAATCCGATCGTGGGATTTATTTTCCAACCACTTATACTGATCGTTCTAAGGGAAGAAAACACCCTCCCGGCATCGATAGCGGCAATGCCTGCCAAGCGCGCGTAGATCGGAAAACGAAGCTCACCGTTCACAAGAATACTCCCTTTATCCATAATCCTATCCTGAGAAAAACCGCGAAGCGTCTGATTGCCGCCGAGTGAGTGCAGAATCTGAAAAGGTATATCCTCTCCATCTAAATTCTGTATATAGAACCGGGTGGCAAGGATGGTTCTTGGATACCAGACTGTCCGGTAAAATTGCACCGCAACCGAATATCGGTTAAATGAGAGACCGCCACGATCTAACTTCCTCGCGATTTCACACTCCCCCTGCACGACAATTCCATCGGATGGATTAATGAAACTGTTCCTTGTATCATAGCGAAGGTTTCC
>CAYGXH010000036.1:0-13540 GCA_964353675.1 uncultured Chlorobiaceae bacterium | reverse complement strand
CAGTTTACGGAGAGGGTCCTCGTTGATGTAACCATTGGACTTGAGGATATTCTTAATTCCTTTCGTTCTCGCCAGCCATGCGGTATCGTACACATATTCATAAAAGGTTGTTGGCTCCGAATATGTATATGCAATCGACTCGCATTTATTTGCACTGCACTGCTCAACAATTTTATCCGGCATGAAGTCGTAATTTTCAGTCTCTTTCGGACTGAACTGGGAGATCTGCCAGTTCTGGCAGTTCAGGCACCGGAAATTGCATCCCGCCGCCGCAATAGAGAACGCACGCGTTGAAGGCAGAAAATGATAAAGCGGTTTTTTTTCTATCGGATCGATGTGTATTGCGCACGGATTTCCGTATGCGATCGAGTAGAGTTTACCCTTGTAATTCACACGATTTCTGCAAAACCCCTCATCACCCTCCGCAAGGATGCACCCGTGCGGACATTTTTGGCATTGAATCCCGCCTGCTACATTTGTGTAGAACATTGCCTCTTTACTCCACTTCCAGAGTTCCGACGAAAGCGGATTGTACGATCCTGCAGTATCACCGTACCGAATGAATGATTCAATAAAGTGTGTTCCGATAGCGGCTCCGCAAATCCCTGAAAAACATTGCTTGAGGAAACTGCGTTTATCCATGATGATTTGTCCTTATCATAATGAATCCTTTAAGTTGCCGGGAAAATCATATAACTGCGACGGTTAAGAAAACTCACCACTGCGCTTGACAGAACAACCGCCGCAATAATAAAACAAACAACGGATATACCGAGCAACGGTATCAGGAATGCAGTTACTAGAAGAGCCCCAACTGCAGAACCGATGAGGTCGAATCCGTAGAGGTACGAAACAATCTTGGAATATGAACCTCGCTGAAGTTCCGCTGCAGTAGAAAACTCGACTCCAACCAGACATGCAACAATGAATGTTGGTAAAGCAAACGCTAAGTACAACACGCCCGTACCGATATCTGATCCTTGTAGGATATATAAAACCAGCGGAATCGCCGCAATACATATCCCGAGGAGAATTTGAATGTACATATACGCGTTTACAGTTACAGTTGATAAAACCTTCCGACGGAGTAGCGCTCCGATCGCCAGTCCGCCCATGAAGATCGCAATGAGAAATCCGATCATCTGATAAACATATCCGTAGAGAACCTGAAACGCAAGGAGCAAAACGATTTCAACGGCAGAACCTGCAAATCCCGCCGTAAACATACCGTAGGTGATTACATTTGTCCGTGTTAAGCTGTAAATAACAAGACCTACGAATACGATTAGGATTAACCAATAGTTGATGTCAAACGATCTCAACCACAGGAGTAACTGGCGGTAATAAGAAACAGGTCTGAAATCTGAATTCACAGACGCGTTCAGGTATAATGATTGCTCAATCTGTTCCCTCCTCTGTTCGAGCAGGTCATCATCAATGTAGTACGGATTGACATAGAGGTTATTTAATCCGCGTGACATGACACTGTGTGCGATGCGAATGGTCAGGGGTGAATCCGCTGCGATGAAGTAATCCCGCAATCCCGGAACGATTAGTATATCTGAGAAATGGGCACGGAGCGTTGAGTATAGAGTTGATCTCACTTCTTTGGCTTCTTCGTTCATATAGTCGGCTGATGCGGAAAGACTCAGACCGATAACGCCACCCGGTTTCAGTATTCTTTTTACGTCCGAGTAGAATTCCGTTGTGTAGTACCTGTTGATCTGTGCTGTAACGGGATCCGGCAGATTGATGAGAACAACATCGTACTTAGAATTTGTCGACCGGATGAACAGCCTTCCATCTCTTGGAATTACATGAATTCTCGGATCACTAAGATTTTTTGTGAATTTCTGCCCGATCTGAAAAAGTGCAGGATTAAGCTCGACGTAGTCAATCGTTGCAACGTTGTACTTCAGTATTTCCCCTGTCGTACCTGAGATACCGCCGGACACCAGTAGGACATGCTCCGGCCGTGGGTGCTGAAGCATTGCATAATGAACTGATTCCTCGCCGGAAGCCGGATCATCCGTTGAGAAGAGGAGGATATTATTTTCATAGAAATTATATTGGTTCCCTTGTTCGGTGACTGTCAGAGTTCCGTAGGGTGTATCATCGTAGTACAGTACATTCTGTCCTTTCATTATGTATCCAACCGTAATTTTCTCTAAGTCGACACTTCTCCCGAAGACAAGGAGCAATAAAGCAGCGGATATGATGAGTATCTTTATGCCGTTGCTTCGACCACACAATGAAATGAAATACGCGGTAACCATTGTAATGAGGAGGAGAAAAAACAATCGCTCGAAGGTCTGGATGGAATAAAAATAGCCGATACTGAAAGCGAGTCCGCCTGCCGCACTCCCGACCGCTTCCCATGAATATGCCTGAGGTATGCGGTTCTCCCTTCTTTCCTCCGATGAGAGGACAGCGGTAACTGTGAAAGAAAAACCTGAAATGAGGCAGAATGGGGCAAGGAATAAAAAACTCGCGAAAATTATTTGCAGAATATCTGGCATACTGCCTGTATCGAAAAGAATATTACGCATGAACCGGATGAAAAAAACCGTAACGGGCGGTAATATACCGAGGAGAGCAATGAGCAGTCCGAGAAGACTGAATCTGTCATTTACACGTTCTGCATACTTGCCGAGGAAGGCGCCGGCAGCTGTGAGTACCATCCAGTTCGCCATCACGATACCGATTATAAGCTCATTACCGCAGAATACCGAGAGAAATTCTCTGAGAAATACTATCTGTGTAACGATTGACGTGATGCCAACAACGACAACCGCGGCAATAAGAATTGTTTGATGGCGGGATTCTACCGAGAGACCGTGGAGCGGATTATTTTTCACCGAAGACGTATGCCTCGTAGATATACAATTCGGCATCCTTCCAGCCGTCCCATCCGATGCGGGCTTTATCCTGTGCGCAATGTCCCAGGAATTCTTCTTTTGTCCACCCAGTTTCAGTTGCTACCTGAGGTAAAAATGTCCCCGATCGATTTCCCTTCCTGATGTATATGCCATGCTTACCCAATTCAATTTCATCGGGGGAAGAAATTTTCTGCATGGGTGAAAGGACAGAAATTTCTATTTCAATATCGTTGATCTCCTTTTGCATCACGGGAGGAAACCGGTAATCCTCCGTCGAAGCGGCAACGGCCATCTTCTGCACCACCGCAAAGAGCGGTTCTGTCGCATCAAAGCGTCCGATACAGCCGCGGAGATTTCCGCCTTTATGGAGTGTGACAAATGCACCCGCATGACGGCGGAGTGATTCAGATAATCTGCTCGAATCGATTTCAGGAATTTTCCTATCTTTTACATACATATTAACCGTTTTTCGCGCGATTGCCAGTAATTCCCTCTTATCTTCCGGGCGAAGTTCAAACGATGATTTACTACTTTCCCTCTGTAATGAAACTGCGATCGCGTAGTATCCTACAACCCGCGACTTTTCACCATATTCCGAATCACCGGAGTTCATGTAACGTATAATATCTATCGATACATCCGGGTTGTTCCGAGTCATGTTAAGGAGTGTAAGTACGGAAGTCCACCCACAGAGGCTTGTAGCGAGGTTTGGAATACCCTTTTCCTCATTTTTACTGAGGATCCTTAGAAGCTCCTCCGGAGAATTCGATACGATCGCATCGGCTGTCGCTTTGTCCACTTTTACGGCATTATCATACGGAGGGTAGTGTGAAAAATCTGAACTTATTACGAACAGGTTTTCCGACTGTAAGTATGGTCTGAGAGCATCGGCGATTTTTTTACATACTTCGGGCGATTGTGTGCCAATAACAATCGGAACGAGCTGGAAACCGGCACCTAACTTATTCTGGAGAAAGGGGAGCTGTACCTCAAGACTGTGCTCCTGCATGTGAGCATCGGTGCGATCCGAAAAAAAATTATATTTGCTTACGAGATCGGCTGCAATCGACTTATTAACCTTCACTGTTCCCAGCGGTGTAACGAAGTCTCCGGTCGCGTACACCGACGCGCCCTCAAAAGCGATACGGTGACTTGATCCGAGCAGAAATACATTTTCATACTTCTTCACGGGATTCAGCTGGTTAAAACCTGAAGCCGCAACACTCCCAGAGAATACATATCCGGCATGTGGTACTATGAGTGCGATTATTTCACCCTGAATTTTCCGGGGTTCTGCTTTTTTAAAAAGATCGTTGAGCGTGGATGTGAGCTCATTTGCCGCGGCAGGATACAATTGTCCTGCTACTGCGGGGTGCCGGTCTGTCTGAAGTTTCTGCGTCCTGCACTCCTGAGCGGATAGTACAATGGCAAAGCATAACAAGACATGGATAATTCTCTTCATACCATTCCCTTCCAAATCTATCCGGAAAAAACCGCTACCTTTTTTTGTTTGGAGAAACAACCATCTCACTGCGGGGATCCGGAATTCTACAGTAAAATCCCCATCCTCCGATATTATTTTCAACCTTGAGAAGGATAGTATTCCACCCCTTCTGCAAATTTATCGCAACTGTATCCTGATCCGGCGACGCTCCTCTTATCATCATCGTATCATGGAGGAGTGAACCATTAACCCATAGCCGTACGCCATCATCCGTGCCTAAATACATATTCACTTTTCTGTTCTGAGGCACATAAATGTATGTTAGAGCATACCCAACAGCCATGTCGTGCGGTTTCAGTGCGTCATTGAGATTTACAAAACCGTCACCTGATGCGGTCCAGGGAATCCAGAAAATTTCTTTCTGGTCCTTACCACGATAAGGTTTCTTGAAATCAATACGTTCCTCAGGAGCGTAGACTGTCCGTAATCCGCTCCTGACATTCCAGTCGCCGGGATTAGGAAAAGGACCGAGGATATACCATTTACGAACAAAATTCCGATGCGGTGTAAGCACAAGAGCATCGATTCCAAGACTATAACCTGCTGACTTCGGATTTTTACCAACAATTTTGAACGTTACACTCACGGTTGAATCTAACACTCTCACGGGCTCACACTCAATCAATCCTCCGGGTATCGTTTCTGTGTTGAATGCATCAAACTCCGAAACTTTCTTCCCGCCGATCCAGATTTCTGCTTTACCGAAAGAAGTATCTTTTGTTACATAGACACCCACAGTGTACATATCGGGCTCCCTGACGGGAACATTTAGTGTGAAATTGCCGCCTCGTTCCGCTGAAGCGTATCTTAACTGTTCATCGCCCGACCAATCAACACCGTATTCCGCCATTTTCTGTGTGCTGAGAGTCCCTTTAATGGCATCTGCCGTTGGAATCAGACTCTCGGCTTCGATGCACTCTTCTGGTACTGCAACACGAAGTGGAATTCTTTGTGGCGGTGGAGGAATAGGTTCGAATTGTTTATGCGGCTCACGCTGGTACCAGAAAGCGACACTCGAAAAATCGACAAGCTCCTGATTGCCATGACCGTGTTCTATTGTAAAGCGGATTTTATCGCGAAAAGGAATCTGATCACCGAAGTGAAACCGGTATGCGACAACTCTCGAATGTAATGTATCATCCTTCTGAATCAATCCGTGTAGAGGCGCAGAGTAGATCCCGCGGTTAAAGTACCAACCGCTCGTGAAGTAATCCTCGGTTCCTGTTCCACTGATGGACGGAACAGTTTCGCCGTCGACATAAACCATCTCGTCGCCTTCGAGATAAGATATGTCCTTTTCGCGGTAACCCTGCATTGAAAGAATTGTCCCGACGTACTGACCGATACCCTCGGCATTCAGTATGAGGTAGTTCTGATCGCGTTGTGTCCGGTGTTCGCGCCGCCACTGTGCATGGAATCTCCCTATCGTTCCATCGCCGAGATTGCTCAGCTTCTGATAATCAATCTGATAGTAAAAGGAATTAACTTTTTTCCCCGTCTCATTTACCACCTCTAGTCTCGCCCCGTCCGAAAAGGGCATGGGGAAATAGCAATAATACCCGCCGCTCGACATCCCGAGAGGCAGAGAAAGCCAATGTGTATACTGATAGCCATTTCCAAAAAAATCTCCAAGGGGACATTGGACACTTGCTTCCTTTTCATCGTCCCAGTACATCCGCAGAAGGAGCCGACGTAGAAAGTACTTATCATCGGCACCGACGGTGATCCATATCCTAGTGATCATTCCTGCACCTTCGATATCTGCAAGAATTTTTGTCTCACCAACGGCAATCGGAACGAAATCGGCATTCCCTCCGGATGTATCGTTACTCGAGATCTGGATGAGCTTGCTGTCTTTCAGTTTAGGGAGAGCGCCGAGGGAAAAAAAGTCGGGAATAGATTGCCCGTAAAGCAGAAAGGGAGTAAAGAGAACGAGGATCCACACGAAATATTTTTTCATATGTCTCTCTGGAAGTAATTGGCAAAGTAACTCTTCTCTATTAATATAACATGATGATATTCCGTTGTCAACCTTCCCCGGTGTTTCGATTCCGCACAAGGCACGGTCTCAAAAACCATCATTTTATATGAATAAATTCATTTTTAATTGAGTTATGCGTCATATTTCATTATATTGGGATTGTAACCTCCGACACCTATCACTGGATCGAAGGAGAGTATTTTGAACGGTTTAGTTAAGGAACTCGAAGGTCGTTATTATTTCAATCCCCTTCAACAAAAGTTCGATAGCAAAGCACAAGAAGTTGGGCTTACGGAAGCTATGAACTACTTGACAGAAATAATGCAAAGCAGTATATCCGATGTCGGCGAACTCATTCAGGATCGCATTGATAAAGGGAAGATCAAAGATTTCGATCAAGCCAGCAAGACAGTCGCCGGGAACGCATTCCAAGGACTTGTTGCTTACGCTCTTGTCAGACATCATCAGTCAGGCGACCTTAATAATGATATTGAGATCACACTAAAACCGAAGCAGCATCGCTTGATAAATAAATATGCAACGATTAATGTTGGTGATGATGTTCAGAAACCTGATATTGATCTATTGATTTATAGTAAGTCGGCAACGCTAGAAAAACCGATCATTATATATTCAAAGAAAACATCGCTACGTGAACGCGCAGGCCAGACCTATAAATGGAAATTATTAATGGACATCGCTACCGCAACAGATTGTCAATCAATCAAGGCAAAGTATGAACTTTCCTATGAAGTTCAGGTAAATTTCAAAGTCGGTTTAATTACTACTAATTCCTTGAAGAGATCAATAACCCTCAACAAGTTGGAATGTTACGTTTCTTTGATTTTGTCTATATAACAAAAGCTGGTAAATGGGGTAATCGTGTACGTAATCTTTCTCGCATAATTCAAGATCTTAATCAAATTTATGATTAATAATATGGGCACTATTCAAAATCGTATCCAGATAGATTGGGATTTTCGTGGGGAAGATACAAGAGTATTGACTCATTGTTTTCACGATTACCCAGCTCGCATGATTCCACAAATTGCTTCCAAGCTGATTGAGCTTTTTGGATCCTCTGCTAAAAAACTCTTTGATCCATATTGTGGCACGGGTACCTCCCTTGTTGAGGCGCAGCTAAGAGGAATCGATGCTATGGGAACCGATCTTAATCCACTTGCATGTCTTATAGCCAAAGTCAAAACAAAACCGATCAGTCAGCAGATCCTTGATTTGTACCTGAAGGATTTTTCGGATTTTATTTACAAAGCTCGTTTTGATGAAGAACCATCTGCATTATCAATTCCGAATTTTCCAAATATCAATTATTGGTTTCAATCTGAAGTTATTCGAAGGCTTGCATATTTAAAAAAATATATCTGGCAGATTGACAAGGAAGATATCCGAGATTTCTTCAAGGTGGCTTTCAGCGAAACTGTACGTGAATCCTCTCTGACACGCAATTCAGAATTCAAATTGTTCCGAATGACGGAGAAACAGATTGGATCGTTCAATCCAGATGTTTATAGCATCATAGAAAAAAAGCTCTCACGTAACCGAAGAGGCATGCTCGCTTACTTATCTGCACTAAAAAAATCTCTCCATAAGGCATCTATATCAATCTATGATTTCAACACAGTAGAAGGAATTCCCAAGAAGTTTAATAAATTTAATTTTGATTTAGTCATCACATCTCCACCCTATGGCGATTCTCGCACTACAGTTGCCTATGGGCAATACTCCAGATTATCTAGTCAATGGATGGATTTCTCGGAAGCAAACAATGTTGACAAAAAACTTATGGGCGGTCAAACCAATAGTCACATTCAAAAGTTTGGCTGTAAAACACTGGATAATGCCATAAAAAAGATTTCTGAAATTGATCAGAAACGTGCTCTCGAAATCACATCATTCTATATAGATCTTGAAAAGTCAATTCGTAATGTTTCAACTCTTCTTCGACATGGTGGATATGTATGTTATGTTGTTGGTAACCGTAGAGTTAAAGGTACAACTTTACCAACTAATCAGGCGATTGTTGCATTCTTTGAAAGCAACAATTTCGCTCATGTCGATACATTCTTAAGAAATATTCCGAATAAGAGAATGCCTGCTAAGAATAGCCCGACGAATGAGCCCGGAAAACTTGATTCAACAATGTTAAACGAATACATAGTTGTAATGAGGAAGCTCAAATAATAGCTTCAACGAGGATTGTTAAAACCGCACACAATGACCACATGATTTATGTTATTAAGTAAATTCAAAGCTCGACTTCGAAAGATTCAATCACGCGGTTACATCTCCACTAAACGTAAAGGGAACACCGGAATTGGGTATACGTTTGAATCACTCTTGGGTCTTAAGGAAAATAACATTAGAATTTCTGACCTTGGTAATATTGAATTAAAAACTAAGCGACGAAATACTTCATCAAAAGTCACCATGTTCACATTCAATCGAGGTGCATGGATAGTTCCCCTGTCGGAGGTTATAAAGAAATACGGCTACGTTGATAAATATGAACGTCATGCTCTAAAATGCACGGTCAGTATTAAACCGAATCCCCAAGGTTTATATTTACGCACCACAAGAAAGGATCTCCAGCTTCGCAACTTAAAAAAGGATATTATCGCTTCATGGAAATCAGATATTTTGATGGATTATTTTTCCCGAAAGTTGCCATCCCTAATCATTGTAACAGCTGATACAAGACGTAATTCACGAGGTAGAGAAGAATTCCACTATAGCGAAGCATATTTACTCAACTACCCCAGCAAGCAAGGACTGCTCAAGTTAATCGATAAAGGATACATTGTTGTAGACTTACGCATGCACTTGACAAAAAGCCAACGCATCAGAAATCACGGTACAGCTTTTCGCATAGCAGAGGATAATCTGCCAAAATGTTTCAAAAAGGGTACGAAGCTCCTATAACCAAAAACAGAGATCAACCGTGAGACCGAAACTTCACTTCCTCACAGAGGAACTTATAGAGAGAATTATTTCCGAAGCGCGGGATGTACTCTGTACTCTCGGAGTTGAAATCCATAACGATCGCGCCGTCTCGCTGATGAGTGATCACGGTGCTCGTATCGATCACCATACAAAGCGGGTATATTTCACGCCGGATCTCATTGATAAGATTCTAAAAACCGCACCGCGGTCGTTCATCTTATACGATGTATTGGGAAATGATGCCGTCCATCTTTCGGAATTTACCGTAAATTACACGCCCGGCTCCGCTGCAATCAATTTCCTCGACAGCGATATAAACACAATGCGCAAACCGACAACATCTGATTATGTACGGTATGCTAAACTCATGTCTTCCATGCAGAACATCGCATCCCAATCAACGGCTATGATACCGACCGACGTGCACGAA
The DNA here is from genome assembly GCA_964353675.1 of uncultured Chlorobiaceae bacterium. Lineage (GTDB taxonomy): Bacteria > Bacteroidota > Ignavibacteria > UBA10030 > SZUA-254 > CAYGXH01. The sequence goes on along the minus strand of CAYGXH010000036.1, from coordinate 3,785 downwards.
CGCATATCGGACAGTTACCGCCTTTTTTTAAGTCTTATGTATTGCGAAAAACCGGTTGTGACCGGCGCCTTTAGCATCGAAGCTTTCGGAATTATGAAAGATCTCCAGATTGCCGTGCGGGGGAGCAAAGAGAAACTTGCAGAAAAACCGCTGACAATATTTTCCTGCTGTCCGACCTCTCCGCTGAAGTGGAGCGAAGTCACTTCGCAAAACCTCATCGACTGTGCTCTCTATTCAATTCCTGTCGAATACATTTCGATGCCGCTCTCAGGTTTCATGGCGCCTGTTACGCTCGTCGGGACTCTCGTACAACACACTGCAGAAACGCTGAGCGGACTAGCGATAAGCCAGCTCGTTAATCCCGGTTCGCCCGTTCTTTACGGCGGTTCGCCTGCGTTCTTCGACATCCGTTACGAAACCACTCCGATGGGCTCGATAGCAACGATGATGATCGATTGTGCTTATAACGAAATCGGTAAATATCTCAACCTCCCCACTCAGGCTTACATAGGGCTTAGCGACGCGAAGCAGCTTGATGCACAAGCCGGTCTCGAGACCGCTTCCGGTGTGATTCTGGCGGCGCTGGCGGGGATCAACAACATTTCAGGACCGGGAATGCTGGATTTCGAAAGCTGTTTCAGTCTGGAAAAACTTGTTCTCGATAACGAAGTATGCGGTATGGCGCTTCGTCTCGTAAAAGGGATCGAGCCGAAAAACGATTTCCCCTCATTGCCGCTTTTCAGAGAACTTCTCACGGATAAACATCTGCTCATCTCTGATCATACGCGAAAATTTCTTCGGGAGGAGGAATACTTTCCCGGACCGGTGATTAATCGCGCCAACCGCTCACGATGGGAAGAAGAGGGAAAAAGCTCGCTCATTCAGAGGGCGGCAGATCAGGTGAAACAGCTCGTCAATGCCTCAAAACCGACGAGATTGCCAAATGACATTACGAGTGAACTGACACGACTCATGGAAAGGGAGGCAAATAAGTATGATATGTCCCGCCTTCCTGCGAGAGAACCGTGAGGAAGATTTTCAATATCACGATTGACCACGCTACCCCGAGCGCAGAGACGGTAATTCGGGCGCAGGGAATACCCCGCTCGGTCACTCCGGACGAACGCACTGTTCGACTCGCGCTGGAGGCGATTGCCGTTTACCGTTCCAAGGCGAAACCGATCGGTGTTATCACGGAAGTGTCAAAAGAGGACTTTGAGGCGACCTATACAGGTGAAGGAAGTAATGATCCGTCCTCACCCGTACAACCAATCTTCCGGCAGGCGGATGATCTGGCACTCTTTGCGGTGACAATCGAAGAAGAACTCTGTGAGGAAATCTCACGTCAATTCTCCATCGGAGAGTATGCTCTCGGCTCCATGCTCGATGCAACCGCATCGGAAGGAACGGAGATGACCGCCCAAGCGGTTGAAGATTTTTACCGCGGGCACCTTCAGGCAATTAACAGATTTAACGTTGGGAGCGGTATACTCAGGTTCAGTCCGGGGTATTGCGGCTGGCACATCAGCGGCCAGAAAAAGCTTTTTAGATCACTGCATCCGGAGGATATCGGTATTGAGCTCAACCAGAGCTATCTCATGCGGCCGATAAAATCGATCAGCGGTATCATCATAACGGGCAGAAAGGAGATTTTTCAGTTCGATGATTCATTTTCATTCTGCGCCGATTGCACTACACACTCATGCAGGGAACGCATTGAGGCTATTCAGCGACAATAAAAATATAACAATATAAAGCCGGCATATGGATATTATTAAAGAAATCTCAGAGCAACTGCAGGTGGGAAATTCCGCCGCAGTTGCAGACCTTACTCAAAGCGCAATTTCGGCACAGATCGCCCCGAAAGAAATTCTTGACCGGGGCCTCATCGCAGGAATGACGATAGTAGGCGAAAAGTTCAAGCATCACGAACTGTTCTTGCCAGATGTCCTGTTGGCGGCAAAAGCGATGAATGCTGGAATGAACCTGCTCAAACCGCTCTTGGTTAAGGAAGGCGTACCAACCATCGGACGGATTGTCATCGGCACCGTCCAGGGAGATCTCCACGACATCGGGAAAAATTTGGTTAGCATACTACTTAAAGGTGCCGGTTTCGAAGTGATCGATCTCGGAAATGACGTAGCACCGGAAAAATTCCTCGACACTGCCGAACGTGAAGATGCCGAAATCATCGGTATGTCGGCACTCCTCACAACCACGATGCCCGTAATGAAAACAGTAATTGAGAAAGCAAGGGCTAGGGGACTCTACGGAAAAAAGAAGTTTATCATCGGAGGCGCTCCGCTCTCGGCCGACTATGCCCGGGAAATCGGCGCCGATGCATACTGCTATGACGGCGTGAACGCAATTGATACAGTAAAAAAACTACTCGGAGTCACGTGATATGATACCATTGCTGGAGCGATTGAAACAGCCGAAAGCGCTCGTCGCCGACGGAGCCATGGGCACCATGTTGATCCAGCGGGGATTGAAGGAGGGTGACATTCCCGAAAGGTTCAATCTAGAAAAACCTGAAATGCTTGAAGAGATTGCACGTGAGTATCTGGATGCCGGAGCCGAAATTATTCAAACGAACACCTTCGGTGCATCACCGCTTAAACTTGCATCGTTCGGGCTTGCCGAAAAAACAGAGGAAATCAACTCACGTGCCGTCCGGGCTGTCCGCAAAGCGATCTCCAGCCATGCTTATATCTCGGCATCATGCGGACCTAGCGGCAAACTCCTTGAACCTTACGGTGATGTGAGAGCGGACGCAATGTCTGATTCTTACCTCAGACAAATAAAGGTCCTGATCGAAGAGGGCGTCGATGCAATTTGCGTAGAAACAATGACCGACTTAAATGAGGCGTTAATTGCAGTCCGCACCGCGAAGTCAATTTCCCAATCGATGCCGGTATGTGCAACTATGACATTCGATGCTACACCGCGTGGTTTCTATACAATCATGGGTGTAACAATTGAACAGGCAGTTAAAGGATTAGCCGAAGCAGGCGCTGACATTCTCGGCACGAACTGCGGCAACGGTATTGTGAACATGGTCAACATTGCCCGGGAGATGAGGAAGTTAACCTCTCTCCCGCTCATCGTCCAATCAAATGCGGGGATCCCCGTTCTTAAAAATGGAATACTGAGCTATCCTGAAACTCCTGAATATATGGCACGCTATGTCCATGAATTGTTGAATCTCGGTGTTAAAATAATCGGAGGCTGCTGCGGAACAACACCTGCACATATAGTGATGATCCGACGGGCAGTCGACGATTATTATAATTCTGCGCAACCGCATTAAGTGATGCAGTAATAAATATTACGACTGTATTAATCCCGGAGGTATAAGGCTATGAAACAGCTTTTATTATCGCTTGCTATCATCCTATTGATTCCATCATCTGTATTCTCATCAGATACTACTCTTGTTTTCTCCGACCAGGGCTGGCGTCTCTGGCTTGACAGGCAGGCGCAGTGGGAGAAAGATTCAATCTACTTGCCGGATGAAGCCGTTATTCCAAGGCTACCAGTTAATCCCCCAACCAGCGGATGGGAGATACTAAATAGTTCAAACAGTATACCAGTCACATTACCGGCAAGTGTGGAAGAACATTTCTGGGGGGTGAACGGATTCCGACCTTATAAAGAAGAGTATTTTTATGAAGCGCAGGATTCCATAGTTAAGAACGGCAACTACCTCGGCGTCTCGTGGTGGTGGCAGGATATTGATATTCCCAAAAACTTTACGACCGGAAAAGCAATTCTACACATCCGCG
>CAYGXH010000035.1:0-13654 GCA_964353675.1 uncultured Chlorobiaceae bacterium | reverse complement strand
GCTGTAACTAAGAATAAACGTGAAAGAATCCGAAAAACCGCCGACGGTTATATCTTCGAGAACATTATCGACGATAAAATATGTCGCTTTGACGTCGTTGCGATCGATTGTGAAAATCCTGTGCCCGTCATCCGCCATATTGAAGATGCATTCTGACATGTTCGCGAAGATTGGAGAATGCACCTCCTTTCGTTATTCTCACAACAATCATAATATGCTGCAAAACTTTTGAGTAGAAAACCATGAATGCCTTACCACTGATTATTATCGCACTCTGTGTCATGGCAATTGCCTACCGTTACTACAGCGCATTCATCGCTGCCAAGGTCGTTGCACTTGATGAAAGCAGACCTACGCCTGCCAATACAATGCGGGACGGACAGAATTATGAGCCGACAAACAAGTGGGTGCTGTTCGGGCATCATTTTGCCGCGATATCGGGAGCAGGTCCCCTTATCGGGCCGGTTCTCGCCGCGCAGTTTGGATACCTGCCCGGTTTTCTCTGGCTCCTCATCGGTGTAGTTCTAGCTGGTTCCGTCCATGATTTCACAGTTTTGGTTGCATCTGTCAGGCGAAAAGGCAAGTCGCTTTCGGAGATAGCACGGTATGAAATAAGTCCGTTCGCGAGCATTATCAGCTCGATCGCTATTCTGATTATCATCATTATCGCGCTTTCGGGCCTCGGGCTTGCAGTTGTAAATGCTCTTGCTGAAAGTTCGTGGGGAACATTTACTATCGGTATGACGATCCCCATTGCGTTGTTCGTCGGATTATGGATGTACAGGATCCGGCCGGGAAAGATTGTGGAAGCCAGCTTAATCGGAGTCGTTGCTGTTCTTGCCGCAGTTATTTTGGGAAGCTACATCCCAGGCTCAGCGCTTGCACCTTACTTTACCCTCACGCGGGAACAAATCGTTATTGCACTGGCTGTTTATGGTTTCGCTGCTTCGGTCCTGCCGGTGTGGCTCCTGCTGGCTCCCCGGGATTATCTGAGTTCGTACATGAAAATCGGGACGATCGCTGCGCTCATAATCGGTGTGATCATTGTCAGACCGGACCTAAGGATGCCGGCGCTTACGGAATTCGTCAGCGGCGGTGGACCGATCATTCCGGGGAAGATATTTCCTTTCGTCTTCATAACGATTGCGTGCGGCGCCATTTCGGGTTTCCATTCGCTAGTTGCCTCAGGTACAACTCCCAAAATGATAAATAAGGAAACAGATACCAGGATGATCGGTTACGGTGCGATGCTCATGGAAGGATTGGTAGGCCTGATTGCTCTGATCGCGGCATGTTCACTGCATCCGAATGATTACTTCGCTATCAACGCAACAGTTGAAAAGTTTCAGCAGCTCGGTATTGAACCGGTAAATCTCGCTGAGCTATCGAGGCAAGTGGGTGAAACACTGGTCGGGAGAACCGGCGGAGCAGTATCCCTTGCCGTCGGATTCGCCCAGATATTTTCCGCAGTGCCCGGCATGGCAAAGCTGATGTCCTACTGGTATCATTTTGCTATAATGTTTGAGGCGCTCTTCATCCTGACAACGATCGACGCAGGAACGAGGGTCGCACGTTTTCTGCTCCAGGAATATGTCGGAAAATTCTGGAAACCGTTCGAGAGAACAAATTGGCTCCCTGGATCCATTCTTTCGACCGTTGCCGTGGTATTTGCGTGGGGATACTTTATATGGACAGGGAGTATCAGTACAATATGGCCAATGTTTGGAACTGCCAATCAGCTCCTTGCCGCTGTGGCCCTATCAGTAGCGACGAGTGCGATCATAAATGCCGGTAAACAGAAATATGCGTGGGTAACCGTTGCGCCGATGCTCTTTGTGGCGATTACCACACTGACAGCCGGCTGGCTGAATATTACGGATAATTTCTGGCCAATGACTTATGTCGATAAAACTGCAACGCAAGGGTACGTAAACTCGGTTCTTACCGCAGTTATGATGATATGCGCAGTCCTGATTTTGTTCGAGGCGTTTAAGAAATGGTACAGGGTACTGGTGAAGAAGGAGTATATAGTCCACGGTGAGGTTATCTATGACCAGGATAAGTCATTTTCACCCCCTCCGTATGGCTGCTGCTGATCTCCGGGTGCAGATGAAGTCTTATTTGTCGGCGATCACGAGCATCTCGTAATCATCTGCCGCGGGTGGTCTGCCCCTTTTATAATTACCGCACTCGCATCCGTAGATTGAGATGTATGAATACTTCAATGAACTCAATAATTTTTCGATTTCAACAGGAAGATAATACCTTTCATTTGTTGTGATCTCTTTTATATTGCCGGAGTCATCTTCAACCTTGACCGTTGAGATATCTCTCATGGTCTGAGGATTGAATTTATTGCTTACTACGGAAAAGTTATCCTGATTTCCATTTGTGAAATCTTTCGTTGAGTGGCGGAGCGGATAGAGTCCGTTCAGGGTTGTCATTATCAGCTTTCCGCCGACCTTCAGCGCCCGGGTAACATTCACGAGGATTTCGAAGTTCATTTCATCTGTCTCCATCAGTGGGAACGCCCCTTCGCATATCATGATGGCAAGGTCAAATTCTCCAATGTAGCTGATTGTTCGGGCATCTTGTATGTAAAAATTAACCGATACACCGAATTGGCGAGCTTTTTCATTGGCCCTCGTGACCTGATCGGCTGATAAGTCTATCCCCGTGACGCCGTATCCGCGCTTCGCCAGTTCGATTGCATGTCTTCCTGTGCCGCAGCCAACGTCGAGAATTCTCACCCCTTTGTTATACTGTATTTCTTTTTCAATAAAATCTGCTTCGTTGAGTGTGCCGGTGGTGAATGGTTGTCGATCGTAGGTATGCGCAAAGTTGGTGAATAATTCTTCATACCATTGTTTCACATCGTCCCTACTCTAATAGTTCAGGATATTACAAGTCTCACTTACAATAATAACGTGATTTCTTAGTTATATTTTCTGCTCAGACATGCTCCGCTTTTACTGTTATACTTTTCGTATAGTGTACAATATACCGCTTGTTCACGCCTGCAGGCACCAACTGCATCGGATTCCGGGAAAGAAGCATACGTACAATTAAAGTCGCAGTAAGATGGGAGCCTATCGATACTTTTCTCTCTCGACGGATTTCTGTTGGTTTTCGCTCTCGTTTTATATGTCTTTTTCACAAGGACTTTCCTGCGACGAAGAAAGAATAACTGAAATCCGTTCCTTTGCGCTTCAAGTTTCGTAGTTCAGTGCGGTAATTATTATTCATCCGCTCCCGGATGATAATTCAGCCGTCTTCACGCAGGACATCTGCGTACCTTTTCAATAATATAGTGACCTGTCGGCCTTTTCCCCCATGACCTATATGTAAGTGGTTCCGATCGCGAGCTCACTTATTCATTATTTTCAGAATATCCCTGACAGCGTCTTTATGCGCCATGAAGGTGAGCATCTTTAGTTTTACGTAATCTTCATGGTAGAAGTAATAGCCGGGGTGATTATTGTTACGTGAACCTGCGCCGGAATCTTTTATGAGGTACCAATCGGTATTGTCTTTCTGTGTATATCCCACAATATGAATACCGTGGTCGTCACCGGTCGTTCCGTTGCTGAAGCGAAACTGCCGGGCATTTTCGTCGATGAACGAAGAAGGAATATCAAATGATGGAACTATTCCCATTCCGGCATGTCCTTCATACCCTGCTTCCGAGACGTCTCCGCCTATGGCGAGGGTGTATCCGTTGCGGATTGCATGCTTCAGCGCTTTCATATATTCATCGAGAGGAACATTGTAGTAATCCTTGCTGTGCCACCAGTTGTCGGGTACTTCGTATTCAACCCATTCATAGTAGGGTTTTTCCCTTATCGAATAGATTTCAATGTAATCGTCGAGGTTGAGCTTAACTACTTTTTCAAGATACTCCTTCGGCGTCATCTGCTTTCCGTTGACAGCGATTGTTTTTGGGGGTTCGCCGATGTAGTTGTTCAGAATCGCCTGTATTGTAGAAAGAACTGATTTCTCATCCCAATTATTTGCATTCTTTGTTGCCTGGAGAAATGAACTCATTTCGCTGGCCATTTTCCCGTGGTCGTGGAATGGCTGCCCGTTAAGTAATCCGGTGTAGCTCTCCGCAGGGACGATGCCATACTGTTTCCAAATACGAGTTACGGCGTTCCCCTCAGAACCCTCGGCAAATGCCGAGTTGCCGCGTTCCTTGATAAATCGTCTTGCTTTTTCCAAGTACTCCCAATACACTGTATAAAGCTCAGAGAGCTTGATCTGCCGCTTCGTCAGGCGGTAAATTTCAGTTTCAAAAAAACTTGTTGTGGAAAAGCACCAGCACATTCCCGAGAAACCCTGAGAAACAGGTTGGTTGTGCCAGTACTTTGTGAACTCATCGGCAGATGCAGGACTATTGATAGTGGAGAAATCGATTTGAAAGCGCTTCTTCGCAGGTGTTTCTTTCTGGAAAAAAGTATTCAGCGATTTCCGCATCGAATCAATGAATTCATTCTTCGGTTCGGTGAAGATCGCCTTGTCCCTGCGTTCCACCTGTGCTTGTGCGCATATAGTGAGGAGCAGGAGAGCGCCAAAAATGTAAACGAGAGAATTTTTCATGGAGATTCCTTTCATTAACTGTTGATATGGTATGGTTATTGGTCGCATTAGAGCTACTGGAAATATTCCGAAATATTTGGGAATACAGGTGACATTGTACGGATTCGGAGGAATAAAAGCAAACACAGGTATAATTAGACGACCTTGACGAGTCGCTGGGGAAGTACACTTATGTTGATGACATACGTATAGATGATTATAAAAACTGAGCCGAATTTAAATACCAAAAGGATTTATTCAGACATTGCCCGGAGAAAATAGATTCCAATTCCGTTTCCGGATACTCCGGGGAAATATCTCCCTACCGGCGCAAGCGAAGGAGTCCGAGATTCATCATGAATGCCGGGGTCGGCAACCTTGTGAAGATTCACTCTTCAATAAGTTCGATGTCGCTCGATTTCGCCTGAATATTAATGGAGCCGCTACCGGAGCCGATGGTACCGGTAGCAAAGCCGGAACTTCCGGATGACTTCCGTCTTATATTAAGGTTTGTATTAACTGAACCATACTCTGCGTCTAGTTCAACATTACCGGAAAATCCATGAGGCATCGTAACAGTAACACCACCGTACTCGTTCTTTATGTCGATACGTAACGGAACTGCCGTCAATTGAAGCGAGATCGGATTGCTCTTGTTCATGATGTAAATTGATTGTGCGGCGAGTCTGCCGACTTTAACCGACGAGTATTCCGTCTGAGATTTCCAGTCTCCTTTAATATCCTCAGCCGTCACGTCTGCACTTTTTGACGTGAGGTCGATGGCGCCTTCGATCCTTCGAAGATCGATATCGGAGTAGGGATTGTTGATCTCCACATTCCCTGCGGCATCGTATAGAGTCAGACTGCCGGATTGCCCGGTGATTACAATCTTTTTTCCTGCAGATCCGCTTACTCCTGCGATGTCAACTTCGGAATAATTTGCCTGGACGCTGACGCCATCGACTTGTTTAACTTTCACCTTCGCGCTTGTTGATTTTATATCGACAAATCCTTTAATATTGCTTGCTGTGATTGTAGAGTAATCAGCATCAATTATAACATCGTTTTTAAGTTCGAAGATCTCTATCGTGCCGCTTTTATCATTTATCCTGATTTTGCCCGTCACATGCGCAAGTGTAACATCTGAATAATCTGCGTATATGCTTAGATTGCCGTCAAAGCCATCCACCCAAATAGTTGAGCTTGTTCCGTCGAGCGTGAGTTTACCGGCGCTGTTTATGATGGTTGTAGTACCGTAATTATTCTGGATTTCCTCCAAGGAAGAACAGTTGGAAATTTCGAGCGTGTTTGAGGTACCGTTCAATCGTACCGGACCGTTCATACCCTCCAGCGAAATTTTACCGTATTTCATGTCTGTTGTAAGAGAATTGGCCTTCGGAACAAAAACTTCACCCGAAATTTTCTTAGAGACATAAAACCTCTTGAAGAGTTTAAAAAGGAACGACAAACCCTTCTCCTCGGTTTTCATCTCTTCGAATCGAACTCTTACGACTGTTTCCCTCTTTAATTCCGAGATTTGAACGGATGATATGTATTCCTTCTCATACTTTTCGTCAGAAGAAGAAATTTCCACCTCAAGCTTCATGTAGACCTCATTTCTATCCCATGATTTGAGTTCAATATCTGAGCCGGATAATCCTTCAATATCAATTCTCTGCGTGGATGTTACCGTGACATGTTTTTCGAGTGTTTTTCGCTCATCGGCAAACCCGTTATTTAGAATTGCAATGAGGGCGGTAAAAACGAGAATTTTTTTCATAGTGCAATTTCTCCGTTTTCTATCATTTCTTGCAAAATGTTTAATTTCATACTATAGAGCTGGCGGAGTCGTCTCTGTCTCAAAGGCGACAGATCTCCGCGGATAGCATCCGTCTGTAAGCGTTGTATCGCCGCATCTAGGTTATTCAACTCATCCCTCCTGACGGAATTAAGGTCGACGGTTCCCGCGTTATCGGTTTTGGGTACGATTACATCCGGCATAATTTTTTCAAACTCCTGGATAGCCGTTGTATAAGCGGCATCAAGCTTAATCGCGTGAGGTTGCGAATGTTCAAATGCATTCCGGAGCGTACTAATGATACCTGCAGCGCTGAAAATAATGATCAGCGCAGCCGCCATTCCATAGAGGAAACTGCGTTTGTCGGGTATTGTTAAAAGGATTAATGAACGCCGCGTATTAATTTCCGATCCAATTTTTTTCCACATCCTTTTTTTCGTGTCCGGTGAGAGCCGGTCTTTCTTGCTGTAAAATCGTTCTGGTGATATCATACTGCATCCTTCATTGATTCCCACCTGCTCCGAAGAATAGTTTTCGTTCTGCAGAGTATTGTGCGGGATAGGTTCTCCGTAATATCGAGCATTGATCCGATCTCCACATGTGAATACCCTTCAACTTCGTAAAGCAGAAAAATGGTCCGATTTGTTGTATCGAGATCCTTTAAAAGAAATTTCATCGCATCGCGCCACTCAAAGTCGATGGTGTGATCTTCGCCTGCAGTAACCTCCTGCAATTCATTCGTATCGAGGAATACTAACGAATGCCGGCGTTTATCGGTTCGTATTTCATTGAGAGCAATCGTAAATAGCCATGTAGAGAACCGCGAATTCTCATTGAATGATTCGATGTGTGTTAATGCTTTGATAAATGCACGCTGAACCCAGTCTTCTACCTGCGCTTCGTCATCCGAATACTGCCTCAGGAAGCGAAACAAAGACATAACATGCCGGTCGTATAACTCGTTACACGCCCTTCGGGATCCGCGCCTTACTGCCCGGATCATTGTATGTTCATCATATGCCACAGAGTGCCGGTTTCTTACTTGTTAGACGATCTCATAAGATAATTTGTTACAAATTTCAGTTGTGCTCAATACCGTTATGGTAAGGCCATGTATTCTTAGATAATGTTAAAAAATAGAAAATTCTAGGAAATGGGGGAATATTGCTTGCAGAATGAAAAAAAGAATCGGAACGAATTAGCCGGACTGTAAAATCATCACCGGGAGGTAAATATTACCGCTCGAAAATTATTTCTTCATTTGGTCCAACTATGGAACCGTATGCTGAACGTACCTAATTGAGGATGGTCAGTTGAAATGGTGATGTCCCCGCTGAGTGTGCCGGGAACTTTCGGGTTGAACGTAACGGAAAGCGTCATTTCCCCCTGAGGTGTTAATTCTGTTTCAGGTAATGAAATCGAAAGATTTTCCAGTGAGGATCGTACCGACAGGAAGGTGATTCGATTATCAGATAAATTGGAAATCTTCAACTCTTGATTCACTGGAGAACCAATCGATGTTCTTATGAAAATATAGTCAGGTTCGATCTGAAGGATGCTGATAACGTTCGCTACAATCTTTACTTCGACTAGCGGTTCGGCTTTATCGTTAGTGTTGAATGAGATCAGTTTCTCAACCTTTCCCGTAAAACGACGTGCGTCCAGGGCAATAAGAAGCGAAGCGCTGTCATTCGGGGGGATCCGGTCATCCGAGAGGAGTAGTGCGGTACATCCGCAGGATGCGCCAACATTGGATATGATAAGAGTATCGGTTCCGGAATTTTTAATCGTCATGGATCTTTTTTTCGGCGTAAAATTCAAAACATCGCCGAAATATAGAAGCTTACCTTCAGGGAGATGTACGTTCGGCTGGCAAAAGACACATTCGCTGTTCGCGAGCAAAGCGGCGGCGAGAAAAAGAACGAATTTCATGTACCGTGTCAGCGCCTGCTGACCCAAATATATACCTTTATCTCAAACTTGGGTTGGAGAGGATGGTCGGTAGTTACATCGATCGTTCCCTGCCACGAACCTGTTTTTACGGGTTTGAAGAGAACATCCATTTGGGTTTGTTCACCGGGCATAAGGGAATTTTTTAAGAGCGTTACCTTAACATGCTCGAGTTTGGTGTTTACCGAGGTAATGTTTACGGTTTTCTCCTGAGATGGATTTGTTATTGTCACAGTTCGGACGTACTCGGAATCAACTTTAGTATTGTCAAAACCGAAAAACGCAGGATTGAGTTTCAGTATTTGTATGATATTTGCAGTCAGTTGCAGAGTAATTTTGGAATTTGATGTATCGTTCGATGTAATATATACCTGTTTCGTGACCTTCCCGAGCCATGATTGTGAATCGAATGTGATGTCCAATTTAGCGGAATCGTTTGGCGCTACTTCCTTCTTGTCGATAAGGGTCGCTGTACAGCCGCATTGGGCTTTTACACCTGTAATTTTTAACGTATCATCACCGATATTCATTACAGTGACGGTCCGACCGATTTTTTGTCCCTGGTACATATCACCCAGATCGATCGTTGTGCTTGGATGAACCTTTATCTTTGGTTCATCAGAGAATGATGGGGATGAAATAAGGATAATTAAGAAGAAAATGGCAATATACTTGTACATTAGAATCTCCAATAATAAGCTATACAAATAAAATATACCAATCTGCGGCAATATAATCAAGCCAATAAAGGGTAAAATTTTATAGTTTACTTGAAAGTCGGTGTTTCAAACGGTAAATTATAGGAAATTTTTCCTTAATCCTTAATTGGTAAAATATGATCAATTTATCGAAACAAGTAGTTCTCGTCACCGGCGGATCGCGCGGGATTGGGAGGGCAACCGCTATTTTGTTTGCATTGGCCGGTGCAGATGTTGCAATATTGTATAAGAAAAATCGGTCAGCTGCTTTAAAAACCGTGCTATTGATTAAAGCCCTGGGGGTAAAAGGACTCTCCATGCGTGTAAACGTAGAAAGAATGGGTGAATGCAACCGGGCTGCAATGGCAATTCGACGAAAATTGGGAAGTATAGATATTCTTGTAAATAGTGCAGGTATCTGGGAATTTGCGAAGATAGGCGAAATTACCTCCGAATTATGGCGCCATTCAATCGATATTAACCTGACTGGGACGTTTAATATGTGCAATGCAGTTGTGCCCTACATGAAGGCCAGAAAATATGGTCGCATCATCAATATTTCTAGTACTGCAGGCCAGCGTGGTGAGGCATTCCATTCGCCATATGCAGCATCGAAAGGCGGTGTAATTGCATTTACTAAATCCATTGCACCAGAGTTGATTAAACAGGGTGTTTGGGTGAATTGTGTAGCCCCCGGCTGGGTCGATACGGAAATGATTTCAGATGTTGTACAAAATCGAAAGATAAAAAGGGAAATTGAAAAATCTATCCCGAGAGGCATGTTTTCGACACCTGAGGAAATTGCAGGACCGATCCTTTTTCTTGCCTCCCATTTGGCAGATAATGTAGTGGGAGAGGTTCTAAATGTCAATGGCGGCAGTGTTTTATGTGGTTAAAAATGCTTAAAATTGATGAAAAATAAGGATTTTAAAATAACCTCTTAAAATCTTCAAATTTATGAGATTTTTCTTGATATTTTCTTGATATTTTTCGTATATTTCTGCCGGCATGAAAGAGAGAAAAAGTAATACTCTCAATGCAAATCGGTATGATGCACAAAGAATATATAAATGTAAAAGTAAAGTAATTTTTTAATTAATTAACAAAACCTCATAATAATCTGGAGGATTACAATGGGTAGATTCACAGAGTTAAAAGACTTGCTCAGCAGTTTTGAGAAGGATTTCATCAAGTTTTACGAAAAGGGGAATAAATCAGCCGGCACGCGCGTCCGCAAACACATGAACGAACTAAAGCGCAAAGCCCAGGATGTCCGAAAGGAAATCCAGGATATAAAGCTGAAAGCAAAAGATGCTGAAGGCGGCCCTACTCCAATGGTGTAGGCAATTTTTAAAGTTGTCAGTTGCAAAGAGACTCCTGTGAAATCGGATGCAGGAGTCTCTTTTTTTCTCCGGTATATGCGTATAATCAAAATATTTATACTCCTTTTTTCTGCATTAGCGATCGGCAGTCTTCGAAACGATGATAATTTCAGGAAATTGCATCGGGATGCCCTGGTCATTGATACCCACAACGATTGCGTAATGCGCATTGTTAATGGAGAAGATTTGTCCGGTATTACCGGAAGGGGACATTCTGACCTTCCCCGGTTCCTCGAAGGTGGAGTGGATGTTCAGGTCTTTGCCATCTTTGTTCCACCTGGCAAGGGACAGAGATCGTACTTTCACCAGGCGAATAATCAAATTGATTCTGTGGAGAGTTTTATTGCAAAGAATATTGAAAAGGTAAGGTTAGTGCGGACGAGCGGTGATATTGGAAGCGCCGTAGAGGATGGGAAATTTGCGGTGATGCTTGGGATGGAAGGTGGTCATCCGCTAGAAAATTCATTGGAGAAGTTAAAATATTTCTATGATCGGGGTGTACGGTACGTTACCCTGACGTGGAATAATTCCACAGATTGGGCAACTTCGGCTGCCGATGAAGACGCAAAATCGGTTAAAAAAGTTCACGAGGGATTATCCGAACTGGGAGTTATGATGATCCGGGAAATGAATAAACTTGGGATGATAGTAGATGTTTCCCACCTTGGGGAGCGGTCATTCTGGGATGTCATAAAGGCGACGAAAAAACCAATAATTGCTTCACATTCATCTGTTTGGAAGCTATGCCCGAACATAAGAAATCTCACTGACGATCAATTGAAAGCAATAGCAGGTAATGGCGGAATTGTTTGCATCAATTTCGCTCCGTTTTTCATCGATAGTGGATTCGCTTTGAAGGAAAAACGACTGCGCGAAGAAAATAAAGAGAGGATCGACTCATTCGTCGCAGCGCGGAAAAACAATTCGTCACTCCGCAACATGTCTGTCGGTGATTTTTTGGGAGACGAGTACCGAAGAATCAGACCGCCGCTTTCTAAGTTGATAGATCATATCGATTATGTTATCAAACTTATCGGGATTGATCATGTCGGATTAGGTTCGGATTTTGACGGAATTTCCTCAACACCGCTGGAGATGGATGATGTATCATGTTTTCCCAATATCACCCGCGAATTAATGATGCGGGGGTACTCGGAAAGTGATATCAAAAAGATACTCGGTGAAAATTATTTACGGGTACTCAAAGCACAGGAGAAAAAATAAACGTCAGTCGTACCTCTAGTGAAAATTCATCGGTTCATTTGTTGATAAAAAAATTACTTGCCCTATGATGTGCGATCTTTATAGGATGTTAATTTATGAGCTAGAAATGTGCTTGTGGGTGTCGTAAAACAAATGGCAAACGCGTTACATACCTTTTCAATCCAGATTTGTAGACTAATCTCTGAAATAATCTGACCGTTGGTGATTTCTTCCACATGGAGGCTTAACGAACTCGGGTGTTTTCGTAATTATCTATGTCGCCTTCTGTGGCTGTGGGATTCTTGACGAGATGAGTGGGACGTGCGGACATGCTTCGGCGTTTCTACAGGTTCCCGCAGATTAGCCGTAGTGACAGGCTTAAGTGTTATGTTCCCGTTGTAATTAAAAAGTACCTTTTTAAAAAACTGTCTTTCTTCTTCCGTGGCTACAAGTGAAACTGCTTCCCCGAGCTTTCCTGCACGTGCCGTCCGACCAACCCTGTGTGTGTATGAATCTACGTCCCGGGGTATTTCGTAATTGTAAACGTGTGTGATGTCATCTATGTGAAGCCCGCGTGCGGCTACATCCGTTGCAATGAGGACGTTGAATTTCTTTGCTCGAAAATCCGCCGTAACTCGTTCACGTTGTTTTTGTGACAAGTTACCGTGTAAACATCTTGCGTGTACACCATTGTTGGAGAGAGTTCGGGCGAGTTTCGATGTAACGTGTTTCCGGTTGCAGAAAACCAGCGCAAGATCACGTTCAGACTGAAGTAGTGATATTAGGAGCGAAAGCTTCTGTTTAGTATTTGTCTGGTAGTATGTTTGGTAAAGTAAGTCCGGTTTAACGACTGATGCTAACTCGATTCGTTTAGGATTCGTAAGATACTTCTGGCTGATCTTGATAATTTCTGCAGGCAGTGTCGCACTTAGCAGAAGTGTTTGTCGTTCTTTAGGAATGTGACGGAGAATCCGCTCAATATCTGGAAGGAAACCCATGTCCAGCATGCGGTCAGCTTCATCAAACACGAGGTGCCGAATCGTCCCGAGATGAATATTACCACGATTGATCAGGTCTAGAAGTCTGCCGGGAGTACCTACGATAATATTTGTCTGTCGCAGTTTTTTCACCTGTTCACTGATTGATACTCCGCCGTAGACCGGGGTTATGTTGATGTGCTTTCCGTGTGAAAACTTGACGAATTCCTCTGAAAGCTGAAGCGTAAGTTCACGTGTCGGTGCCAGAACGAGGACCGATAAGCCGTCTTGTCGTTGGAGTTTATCTATCAGGGGTAGCGCGAAGCCCAGCGTCTTGCCTGAGCCCGTCTCCGACTGCGCTATGACATCGCGACCGTCGGCTATCAAGGGGATCAATTCCTGTTGAATCTGTGTCGGTGTTGTGATACCATGCTTCGTGAGTAAAGCTATTGTTGATTTGCTGATGTGAAATGATTCGAATGTTATCATATGTTTTTGTATTTGAAAAAGTTTTATCAAGATAGGATTGACGAACTAATGTAATTGCTATATTAGCATTTCGCCCCATTGGATATAAACGATTAAATATTTTATAACTTCATCCTTATCAACTATGCATCCTGCGATTGGGTAGGCGTGGCGATCCAGTGATGATACTATGTCAAATACTGTTCGATGATTTTACGGAAGTGAAAACCGTAGATCGCGAGTGTAATCGCGCGAGGGAAGAGCCGGGGCCGACGGAACAACGACCAGAAAAAAAGTTTCCAGTAATGCATACGTTCTTTCCCGACAAATCCCAGTAGAATAATCGATTTATAGAGTGCAAGCAGTTTGTTAAATTGGAAGTGAAAACCGCCGTTCCTATTCGGTTTGTAAATCTTTATGAATTGTTTCACTCTGGAATAGTACTGTTTGGGTGAATAAATTGTCTGGAGGATAGATCTGTAACCGTTTATAAGCGCTTCGCGGTCCATCTTCGGCTTGAAATTGATCGAAAAGTCTGTATTATCACCCGATATCTGGTGCAACAATCTACCTTCTTTCAGAAGACGTTTGTAGAGCTTCGTA
>CAYGXH010000034.1:0-13796 GCA_964353675.1 uncultured Chlorobiaceae bacterium | reverse complement strand
TTCAAGCTCATGCAGGACGGCGACATAAGGACATTTCCGTACGGACTCCATCGCTCCTGGCAAACGATGTGGCACATGTGGGGGAATGGTCAAACGCAGGTGCTGGCATCCGCAAGCAAGCTCTTCAAAGAAAATGGAATGAACCAGTCTGCCGAGAAAGAGGCAAAGGGGTGGTATAGCAGACTCTTAATTGAGGGATTCATAAAAGAGATGGATGTTTCCGCTCCGCAGCAAAAAATCAAATATGAGCAGATTGCTTACGGCATTCGTCCGATGGCAGTTGGATTGATAAGACTCTACGAATCAAAGAAGGATGTTAAGTACCTGAAGATGGCTGGACTTGCCGCTTCCTGGCTTTTCGGAAATAACGTTCTTCATCAGCAGATTTACGATCCAACCACCGGTCGTTGTTTCGATGGTATTAAAGATTCAGTCACCATCAACAAAAACTCTGGAGCAGAATCAACTATCGAGGCATTATATACAATAATAGAACTCGAACAGTATCCGGAAGCGGTGAAGTATCTCAGATACCGGAAAGTAAAATCGGGAAAAACACCAAGATATATATATGCTGTATTCCAGGGGAGTGAGGATGGAGAACTCACACTGGCTATCGACTTGACGAAACAAAAGGTGCTTTTATTTGAAGGAAGGGAAAGCTCCAAATTTCAACTGAATATCGGCAATTGTCGTTGAATGGAGGGTTGATTATTAATGAAAATCGCTAGAATTATTTGTCATGGTTCGGTGGTCGTAACATTGCTGCTCATTGTGGTCATATCTGATACATTTCCGCAGCAGGTAGCAATTCCGAGGATTGACCAAATGCCGAATAGGCCTTCCCCATATCTTATGAGAAATTGGAAGCAGGTTGCACTGGGTTATGATTCTCTTGTCTTTAACTTCAACCTTACCGGCACATACCTTCCCCTGGTCTGGCTGAATACAAATACAGTCAATTATCCGGACACAAACAGTTTCGGACTCCACACCGTTGTGGGAACAACTGTCCCCGGTTCAGCCGAGGCGATTAACTGTCTGCCAGCTGTTATCGGTGCGACGCTTTCCGGCGTTGATAAGAGCGACCAAAACGGCTACAACTGGGCATTGATGTGCCAAGAATGGTTTAACAAGCGGCCCTCGCAGAATGTATACAAGAACCACCCTGTTGACGATATGGGGGATGACTGGTGGTATGAGACAATGCCGAACGTGTTCTTCTACCAGTTAAATTGCCTCTACCCAGGCACTGGAGATTTCAATTACCAGTTTACAACTGTTGCCGACCGGTGGCTTCAGGCAGTTCAAACTATGGGCGGAAGCGATACGCCCTGGCGCCTGCCGAACATGGACCACCGTGGCTGGTATCTCCAGACGATGATGCCGTACGACGACGACGTTCACGAACCAGAAGCTGCTGGTGCGATCGGTTGGCTATTGTACAATGCATGGGTGAGGACCGGAAGCATGAGATATCTCCAAGGTGCTGAGTGGGCGATGGAATTCCTCAACGGCCTCAGTTCTAATCCTGCGTACGAACTCCAACTTTCCTATGGAACGTACTTAGCGGCAAGGATGAATGCAGAAATCGGAACAAGCTATGACGTTGAGAAAATGGTGAACTGGTCTTTCAACGTCGGACTGCTCCGGTCGTGGGGATCGGTCGTCGGGAACTGGGGCGGGTATGACTGTAGCGGATTGATCGGTGAGGTAAATAACAATAACGATTATGCATTCGCGATGAACACCTTCGAACAGATCGGCGCGCTTGTACCTATGGTCCGTTATGATGATCGCTTCGCCCGCGCCATCGGGAAGTGGGTGTTAAATGCCGCAAACGCTGCCCGTCTCTTCTACCCAAACTTCCTTCCGGATAATCATCAGGATAGCGACCAGTGGGCCCATCAGTACGATACCAATTCATATATTGCACATGAAGCACTGCGCGAATCTCAGAGCGGTGTGAGTCCTTTTGCCACAGGCGATGCTATCAGCGGCGGATGGGGAAACACTACCCTTGCGTTGTATGGATCCTCACATGTTGGGATAATGGGCGGAATCATTGACACGGCAGACGTACCGATGATACTCAAGCTGGATGTTTTAAAGACAGATTACTACCACGCACCCGCATATCCGTCCTATCTATTCTTCAATCCCTACGATACAGCGAAAACTGTCACACTCGATGTCGGGAGCGGTTTACACGACCTTTATGATGCTGTCACTAACAGTTTCCTGCTGACGGGAGTCAGTGGCATCTCATCTGTCAGCATACCAGCAGACGCTGCTGTGCTGGCTGTGGTCACACCATCCAGCGGAACTATCACCTATAACCTCGATCAGATGCTGATCAACGGTGTTGTGGTTGACTATCACTCCGGGCAGCCGGTTGGAAATTATCCCCCTAGAATCAAGAGTCTTGCAGCCAGTCGCGATACAGTGCTTCGGAAAGATTCAATCACTGTCTACTGCACTGCGATGGATAAAGACGGTGACACACTCTCATACAGCTGGCAAGTGTCTGGTGGAACGGTGATGGGGAGTGGACAGACAATAAGGTGGGTAGCACCAGACACGGAAGTTGTCTGCACGATCATCTGTATTGTGAGCGACGGGCATAATGAGCAAGATACGGCGAACATCATCGTGAACGCGGTCGCTACCATCAACCATCCGCCGGTAATCATGCGGCTCATGGCAAATCCAAGGAAATTGGACCTGGGTGCGTCTAGTCAATTGACATGTATGGCCACCGACCCAGATGGTGATACACTCATATTCGCATGGGATTCATCGCAAGGAACTTTTACCGGCAGCGATTCATCAGTCGCATGGAAGGCACCAGATGTAGCAGGCAACTACTATATCCGCTGTGCAGTCAGCGATGGGCAAGGCGGGCAGGTAATTGATAGCATTGGCATAGAGGTCCGGGATTTCTCACAGCAGCAGACTGGACAGCTAGTTGGGTACTATCCCTTCGACGGAAACGCAAACGATAGCAGCGGCTTCAATAACAATGGGACCGTTCATGGGGCGACTCTTGTCAGCGACCGAAATGGAAATCCAAACGGTGCATACTCCTTCAATGGATCGAGCAGTTACATTCAGGTGCCGAACTCATCCAGTTTAAATTTTCAGCAGTCGACGACTATCAATTTCTGGATGAAAATCGGCGTCTTCTACGATCGTGAACAACACCCCATCTCTCACGGCTCATGGCAAAACCGTTGGAAGATCTCAATCTCCGACAAACACCTGCGATGGACGATAAAGACGAATGTAGATACTAAGGACTTAGATTCAGAAACCCAACTACTGACGAACACCTACTATAACGTCACGGTCCTATACAATGGATCCGACATGGAAGTATGGTTGAACGGCGCACTTGATGCATTCACAACATGGTCTGGCACAATTTTGACGACTTCAATTGATTTAACCATCGGGCAGGTCCTTCCCGGCGACCAGGGGTACAATTTTAATGGTGTGCTGGATGATATCAGGATTTACAATTATGGACTCTCGGTGCAGGATATTCAGGACCTCTCCGGTATTACATCGGTAGCGGAAGATCAGAACCCGCATCAAATTCCAACAGATTACGAACTGAACCAGAACTACCCAAATCCTTTTAATCCCACAACAACATTTGAAATTGGAATTCCCAAATATGAGATCGTATCGCTAAAGGTGTATGATATGCTTGGACGCGAAGTTACCACTTTACTTCATGAGATGAAACATCCTGGCCGGTATTCAATACAGTGGGATGCGAGTAATATGCCGAGTGGTGTATACTTCTACAAACTCAAAACACCATCTGTTCAGCTCACACGAAAGCTGATACTTCTTCGATAATGATACGCAATGAAAATATTTGACTTGAGCGGGCGATGGCAGTTTAAGGCTATCAACAAGTATAGAACACTTCCCCCCCATGTGAGTGATGTAACTCGCTGGATGGATGGAACTGTTCCCGGAACTGTGCATACCGACCTTCTTGCAAGGGAAATAATTCCAGATCCATTCTTTGGGATAAACGAACTTGATGTCCAGTGGATTGATACGCAGCAGTGGCTCTACCGGCGGGAATTCAACCTGCCTGAAGAGATTCTAGAAGAAGATACAATCGACCTAGTTGCCAAGGGACTGGATACTTATGCTAATATCCGAGTGAATGGGAAAATGGCGGGTAATACATCTAACATGTTCGTAGAGCATCGGTTCAGCGTGAAGAAATTCCTTCGTGCGGGGGAAAACACAATTGAAATCCTGTTCGACTCACCAACGGTACGGTCAAAATCACTTGAGCGAAATTATGGAACGCTCGATGTCGCACGGGAATCGCACCGGGTGTACGTCCGGAAATCACAATACTCCTTCGGCTGGGACTGGGGGCCAAAACTAACGACCTCCGGTATCTGGCGTGACATTTTGCTTGAAGCGTATTCGTTTGCCCGGTTGGTGGGTCCCTTCGTCAAAACCATCGCAGTGAATCGACAATACGCAGCAGTTGGGGTTTTCGTTGATGTCGAGAAGCTTGGCGACGAGCTTTTAACGCTGCAATTATCCGTAGTCGGTTGGGATGCAACCATCGAACAAACGGTAAGGGTCTCAGGTAAGAGATTGAAATTTCATGTTCAGATTCCGCGGCCCCATCTCTGGTGGCCAAATGGTTATGGTGACCAGCCGATGTACACTGCAATTCTGACGCTTCTTCATGAAGGAATTGAACTTCACAGGATCGAAGTTCCGTTTGCCATCCGCACTGTGAGACTCCTGCAGAAAAAAGATGGCCATGGAGAATCCTTTATCTTTGAGGTCAACGGTCAGAAAATTTTCTGCAAGGGAGCCAATTGGATTCCATCGGATAGCTTCATCCCGCGAGTTCCCGACTCAACCTATGAGAAGCTTCTATTGATGGCTAAAGACGCACACATGAACATGATCCGAGTCTGGGGTGGCGGTATTTATGAACAGGACATATTCTATAACCTTTGCGACAGACTTGGTCTGATGGTATGGCAGGATTTCATGTTCGCTTGCGGCGAGTATCCTCAGCGACAGTGGTTTGTCAGACAGGTGAAAGACGAGGCGGAAAAAGTTGTCAAGCGCCTAAGAAATCATCCATCGATCGTTATCTGGTGTGGAAACAACGAATGTGAATGGATCTTCTGTACCGGAAATCCTGAAAAGACCCCCAACGATATGAAGGGAGCGGAAATATTCAGAGATGTTCTGTCCGAGGTGTGCCGGCGACTTGATAGCAAACGCCCATACTGGCGGAGTACACCATTCGGCCGTGGTTTTCCGAATTCAGAGTCCAATGGTAATCACCACCAGTGGATGGTATGGAGTGCCTGGAAAGACTTTGGGGAATATACAAAGAACCATGCTCGCTTTGTCACGGAGTTCGGATTTCAGGCCCCTGCAAACTTGACAACTTTTAAAGAAATTACACTGCCGAAAGACCGCTATCCACAAAGCGCGGTAATGGAACACCATAACAAGCAGGAGGAGGGAACCGAGAGACTATTTCGTTTTCAGGCAGCACATTACCGTGTTGACTTGAAGTTGGATGAATTCACCTACAAGGCTCAGCTCGTTCAGGCTGAAGCGCTCAAGACCGGAGTTGAGCACTGGCGGAGGCGGAAGTTCAGGACAGCTGGTTCGATTTTCTGGCAGCTCAACGACTGCTGGCCAGTGAGCAGTTGGTCGGTAGTTGATAGTTCGTTGCGACCGAAAGCTGCATACTATTATGCAAAGAAATTTTTCGCGCCCATTCTCGTGAGTTTCAAACGAACGATCAAAGGAGCTGAAGTGTGGATATCAAATGATCTCTTGGAGGAGGTGTCCGGGGTTTTTGATCTCACCCTCCGATCCTTTGAAGGGAAAGTCATCTGGAAGAAATCGTTCCAACATATTATCCCGCCGAACAGTTCTAAGAAAATCTTCTTTTTGGATCCGACGGTCTATTCCAAATCTGATCCCTCATCCCATTATTTCCTTGCACAATTTATCGCTCATGGGGTGATCGTTTCAGAGAACCGTTTGTTCTTTGTCGAACCTAAGTACCTTCAGCTGCCGCATGTGAAGATCTCTATGAGTATAAAAAGAGAACATTTTCTTATTTTAAGGTCATCGGGATTTGCAAAGAATGTCTGTATTGAGATAGACCGTGCGGATCTAGTTTTCGACGATAATTATTTTGATCTCGACGCGGGAGTTGAGAAAGAAGTACATTTTATTTCAGCTCTCCCGACGAGTAAACTTAAAAGGAATATACAATTAAGACATCTCTCATGATATCATATTTCGAGGCTTGAATATTTTATGAATGCTTTAAATAAATTCACAATCCAGATTGAACGGTTGAATGATGGACGACCGATCATCCAGAAAGTTGATGGCCATCCATGGGAAAATCGAGTGACATTCAATCCTGCATCTGCACTCGTGACAAACAGAGATGAAATTGCAACCATCGTCTCAAAACTCCCGTTCTCAGTCAACACTAAAAACATGTTGTGCGCACAGCCTGCCCTCTGCTTTCTTCTCTACCGAGCACAGGGTGAGAAATCACATCAATTCAACTATGCACACTCATCGATGGGCTTGGCAGTCTTGAGTCCGGAGCTTCAGCTTCTTGCTCGGCACACGGAGCCGGTTCTACGACCGGAAGAGGATTATGAGAATCTGGGGGTGGAGGATGGGCGGATTACTAAAATTGGGCACACCTACGTCCTTCTGTACACCGCATATAGTACGGGACAACCAGACAACCAGATCCGCATCGCGATGGCATCGTCCAGCGACTTCGTAAGATGGAAAAAACACGGGCTGCTCCACGGGGAATTTAACAAATCCAATAACAAGAATGGAATGATATTCGAGCAGAAGATCGGCAACAAGTTTGTGATGTTCCACCGCCCTCTAGAAGGTAAGGATGCATTGGCAATCCACTGGGCAGAAACTGACGATGTCTATGGGGAGTGGAAAAGCCGCGGAGTGCTTATGAAGCCGATTCCTAATCCGTCGTTTGCAGATACTCGGATCGGCGGCGGTGCTCCTCCACTAAAGCTACCCGACAACAGGTTTGTGATACTCTATCACATAGGAAATCGCAAAACCGACGGATCCCTGGAGTACGATCTTGGCATCGCTATTGGCGATCCTAGTGCAAAGGGATTTATTGTGGAAAGGCACGAACCGATCATGTGGCCGGAAACTCCTGCAGAGACTATAGGCGATCCAGCCCTTGGAGTTAATAATGTTGTGTTTGTCTGTGGGGCACATTTCTATAACGGAGATCTTTATTTCCCATATGCCGGAGCTGACAGCGTAGTGCTCGGTGCGAAGATTTCACGCACAGAGTTGGAGAGATTTATCGCAAAATGATTTAGATGGTTTGTAGATTTGACAGAAGAAGTGATAATACCACGAACGACCTCTTTCTGTATGCTAGCGGCATCTACTTCTATCGTCTGGAAGCAATAAGAATTTCAGACCCGAACATTTCTTTCACGCAGGTAAAGAAAATGATGTTATTGAGGTGAGTATTCCCTATAACAGAATAATCTTAAAAACTATCTCGTAATTATCGATACTAATTGATAGACAAGCTTTGACGATGTATAGAAATCTGTCATTAATCCTCTAATCGAAGATCTGCTTGAAAATAAAACGGCACCCACAGAATTTGTGAGTGCCGAGAGTAGACCGGGAGCACGCGATGCACATGATAGAAAGATTGTCACCCTCCAAAAGAGCTATTTTTTGCCTCTGTTTTAAATGATCTCCGGTAATTGTCATCTAATATATTTTTTATAACGACCAGCTATCGATGACCTAATTCCCATATCAAACACTATCATTTGCATTTCGTTTCATAAATTGATACCTTATGCAAATAACAGTGTTATATTTATTAAGGCGTTAAAAAATGAAGCCTATATCCATAGCGGAATATGTCGATAATATCCAAAAAAAGGGTCACTATACCTTTAGCAAATTTGACGCTAGGCAGGCAACAAGTGAATCTGATTCCGTTTTGAAACTTTCCCTTTGGCGCTTAACCAAAAAGCAGAGGATTATAAAAATCCGTGAAGGTTTTTATGCTGTCATTCCCCTTGAATATTCTGCAACAGGTTCGCTACCGCCAGAATGGTTTATTTCAGACCTGATGAAATTTATTGACCAACCTTACTATGTTGGATTACTTTCTGCGGCAGCGATCTTTGGCGCTGCACATCAACGACCTCAGGAGTTCCATGTCGTGGTGCCTAAAGTTATTCGAAGTATTAAGGTTGCTAATATTTGTATCCGGTTTTTTCAAAAAATTGATATGGAATCATCACCGGTACAGGAAATCAAAACCCAAACTGGTTTTATGCGAATATCAAATCCTGCTGTAACGGCTATAGACTTAATAGCATATGCTGGGCGTATAGGCGGATTGGATCGTGTTTACACTGTTTTACAGGAATTAAGTGAAAATTTAACGGCGGCGATGCTTGTTGAGGCGGCAAAAAAGGAAAATCAATTATCTTATTTGCAACGTTTGGGTTGGCTTTTAGAAAAATCAGGACAAAGTAATTTAGTGAAGCAACTGGCTGATTTGATTGCGACGAGAAAGCCAAGAGAAACACCGCTTGATCCCTCATTACCCCGAAAAACTTTTTCCCGCGATTCGCGCTGGAAGGTTATTGTTAATACTGAAGTGGAGGGTGAACTTTGATCCCGCAAGCATATATTATTGAATGGCGCTCTATTGCTCCCTGGCTATCCGATGCACAAGTCGAACAGGATCTCTTGATCTGCCGTGCATTATCATCGCTTTTCTCTAACAAGTTAGTTGCGGAAAGTCTTGCTTTCAGAGGTGGAACGGCTCTGCATAAACTATTTCTTCCCCCGCCTTCGCGGTATTCTGAAGATATCGATCTGGTGCAGATTAAAGCAGGCCCTATTGGATCTATGGTTGATGGTATTCATGAAGTACTTGACAATTTTCTTGGTGCACCTCAGCGTAAGCAAGGGAAAGATACCGTAACGTTAACATATCGGGTTGAATCTGAAATACAACCTATAGTCCCCTTAAAACTAAAAGTTGAAATTAACACACGAGAACATTTTACGGTTTTAGGCTACTACGAAAAATCGTTCTCTTTGAATTCACGATGGCACTCAGGATCATGCAAGATCAAAACGTACGCAATTGAAGAACTTCTTGGAACCAAGCTGCGTGCGCTCTATCAACGGAGAAAAGGACGGGATCTCTTTGATTTATGGTTAGGAATAACTCTTGGAAAGGCTAAACCCTCAATCATTGTGAGGACGTTTAAAGATTACATGACCGCAGAAGGACTGCCAATTTCTGAGAAAGAATATCGGAAAAATCTTTCAGAGAAGATGAATAATAATGCATTCTTGTCTGACACAGATAACCTATTAAGGCCTACAATTAAATATGATCCAAAGGTGGCATTCCATGTCCTCGAAAATGAAATATTGCCTTTTTTATAATTCATCTCATTCGGTTAAGTCATTTACATAGAGGGGGTACCAAGAAAAAAACAGTTGCTCAGTGTTACATAAGAAAAATCCCATTGATAAATCCATCAATGGGATCTTCCCTACCGTGTGTAGCGGTTTACCCGCCGACCTGCCCGCCGAAGCTCCCTTTTCTGGAGCGTAGGCGGAAGCCCTAAAGAGGCGAAGGTGGGAGTTTCGAAGGAACGTAGGCGGGGGCACACCACGCAGCGTACGGTAAATTCGTTTCCCTCGAAAACCACGCAAAACTGAATAAATCTTCTACCTTATTGATTGAGACAATGCCAACGTTTATTAGGACTTTCAAATCTAATGATATAGAATTTAGATCACTTATACAGAAACTCGATTCAGATCGATTTCAGGAGATACCTTCTTTTCAGCTTGGACTGATTACAGAGATTACGCTCAGTTAACTTGTTGATTTGAAGCTATATGGAAGAGCAGTCTGTTAGTCAGTACGAGGTGAAGAAGTTACTGGTACATAGTAACATACCTATTATACAGGTGTATTCCCATCTACAGGCTAAGGGGCTGCATAATAAGGTGAATAGGATTACGTTGGTATTGAAATTACAAGAATTAGCTCAAAATGTACACTTTTTATTCTTTTGATAAGGATGAATGAACGGATTAATGAATTACTCATTTTTCTAACATTAATTTTCTGCATTTGCTCTTCGCTATGATGGTATATATCTGAAATTATTAGGTCCGTTTTTCTAAAAATACAATATCCCACCCCCGGTTTATGAGCGCCGTGGAAGGTCCGGCCACCCAATCTTCAATTATCTATTGCTTTTTATTGAATAAATATTTAATTTTAATTCGTCTTCAATATTGGTCTTTAGGCGCGATTAAGCGATCTTCGCTTCTGTGACCTGATAGTTGTGTTGAGGGGAACAAACTTCCGCTTACACTCTCTTTCTCCTATTCTATACTACCAAGCCACTCTGGCGCATAGCGTCTTATTTCTGCACATCAGACACACAAACTTTTCTAAAGAAAGGAGAATGATATTGTGAAATCAATTCTATCATATTGCCTCCAATTTTTGGTAATCATTGTTTTCATTTTTGGTTCAATCACCTGCTCGAAGGATGCTCCGACTGAAACTCCTGCGGCTACATTTGAATCAGTAATAACGTCAGGCGGTGTGTATCCGACATATATGGAGGCGGTAGATTCGACTGTATCGGAAGATGTCAGTGACCCCCGTCCGGATGGAACATTCTGGAATTGTACGGTCAAGAAATACGATGTAACTAGCGTTCCATCCGAGTCTCAAACATTTGATGCATCATCAGATATAATTTATCCAGGTAGTCTCTTACAGGGAAATTCCCTGGAAAATGATCCCCCGAATCCAATCATTGTGAAGCGCGCGGGCGGAACCATTTATATAAGCGTCGTAAACGGTTCGGAAAATGTTTCTGTTGATATTGATGAAGTGAAAGGGAGCAAAATATATCAGGCAATGAACGACATTATTGAGGCCAATAATGGGGTCGTGCCTGCTAATTTTCAGTATAAGATGCAGGAAGTATCTTCGGAATCACAACTTGCATTGGCTCTTAAAGTATCCGTTTCAACTTTTGGGAATAAGTTTTCAAGTAGCCTCAAGTTCAAAAGGGATGAGTCGTATTACAGCTACCTCGTAACACTTGATCAGATGATGTACGTGATGAATTACGACTTACCTACATCATATGGATCGGTTTTCGCTCCGGAAGTCACTCCGGATGATTTAGCCAAGTATGTCGGTTCAGGCAATCCTGCTACTTATATTTCGCAGGTATCCTTTGGGCGCCGGTTCTATTTATTGATACAATCGACTTCGGTTCGCAATGAAGTAGAAGCAAGCCTGAAGGCATCCTTCAACTATGCAACCAAAGTATCGGGTTCTGTTGAGGGTACTTATATGAATCAGCTCGAGAATGTGGAAATAAGCGCTTTTGCACAAGGGGGAGATCAGTCAATGGCTCTTGCAGCTGTGACTGGCGGTTCGAATGAGTTGCGAACGTTCCTTACATCGGGTGCGGGTATAAGGACTGGAGTACCGTTGAAATACAAAATCAGAAATTTACTGGACGGCAAAGAGCTGAAAGTCAAGGTCGCAGGCACC
Source organism: uncultured Chlorobiaceae bacterium (assembly GCA_964353675.1). Classification (GTDB taxonomy): domain Bacteria; phylum Bacteroidota; class Ignavibacteria; order UBA10030; family SZUA-254; genus CAYGXH01. The sequence continues at coordinate 2,113 of CAYGXH010000034.1, read as the reverse complement.
TATGACGTGAAAGACTGCGTGATAGAGAGTTACACCATACCGGATTCTTTAAAGATAGCCTGGTTTAAAGCGGATTCTTTAGTGACCATGAATGCATCTAATGTTGTGTCCAAATGGGGTGACTCATTTGGTAAGAACAATGACGCAATAAGGATCGGATCTTCTGCTGCTTATAATCCCACATTAGTGGAAGCAGATGGAATTAAAAGAATTAATTTCCCGCCGTGTATATACCAATATAGGGACAACTGGGGATCATGTTTTGCCGCCTGGCGTTATTATTCAAGGCAAAATTTACCAGGTTCTTACGGAGAGGGACTCCAATTTGACGGAGGTTCTCTCGTTAATAACAGTTATTCAATATTGGCAGTGGTACAAATGAAGGAAGGATACTTTTTAACAGGAAGCAGTGCATCAAGCCTCACTATTGGTTATGGTACCACAGATCTATGGACTCTTAACCATAAAAGACCGTTTAATTATAGTTATACTTATGATCAGAATGCCTCAGTTTCCAATCCTAATAATTATCTTCAATTGTTTACAATGATATATAATGAACGGGATTCGTCGATGAGAATATTTGTAAATGGTAACCAAAGGGGCGAAGCAAAGATGGGTATAGCGCCTCTCAGTTCGTTCCCGCAGGCGATGTTCGGAGCCTGGTGTGCGAACCTCAGCAATGACAGATGCGGAGGTTATAATGATATGCATATACAGCCAGTTAATATTTCCGAGGTGATTATCCTTCAGAGGGCTCTGACTTCGGATCAGCGTAAGCTGTACGAAGACCAGTTGAGGACGAAATATAATTTGCCGGATTACTTCTTCGAGAAATAGTAATAGCAAAATATAGACGCTTGTTAAACAGGCAAACCTCCCGGAGGTTAACTTTGCCCAAACTTAGTAAACCTTCGGGAGGTTTGTTATTACCATGTTGTCCGAACCGCCCGCCAGGATGATGGCGGGCAAGCAGATGGATATGATGTAATGATTGTTATGAGGTCTTTGTTCATTTTTGTTATCACGTTCATCATATTTATCATTATTATCAGCGGTTCAGACGATCACTTCACAAGCAGCATCTTCTTTACACGTGTGAAGAACTTGCTTGGACCAGTTACACTTGCCGCCTCTATGCGGTAGAAATAAACACCACTCGGTAAATCAGCAAAACTATTAACCACCGAATGATCTCCTTCTTTCTGAACTTCATCAACCAGTGTGCTTGCTTTCTGACCAAGATTATTATAGATTATTATACTCACCCTGCTTGCCACAGGTAATCTATAATTGATAATCGTCGAAGAATTAAATGGATTTGGATAATTCTGTGATAGTTGAAATTCTTGCGGTGTCTCTGTTATAGAATGAGAACTAAAGCATAAATAAGGTTTAACGTACGGATTATCTATCTTTATACTTTCGTTTCTTTTTAATTCTATATATTTCTCACCAACTTTCAGTGAATATATACCTCCATCATCAACTAATTCCCAATGTAGTATTATAGGATATGTAGCTGATGATGCATGAATCGGGATTTCTCTATACCGAAATATAATCTCTGTTCAGCACCTGTCGCATCAGATATCAGTATGGAATTATAATCTGTTAATTCATTCTGCTCAGACTTCATTTTCAAAAACATGCCGCCTTCAGAGCTTTCTAATAACAATTGACCATCACTGCTCACTTTTATCCAATATCCGGACATGGGTCGTAGACTATCGACAAATTCATAACTTTTTGTATATCCGAAGAATGAACTTGTAATTATATTTGGCGGAAAAGATGAAATGGATGATACATCAACCGGATAACTGATTGAACCAATCAGGTTCCATCCAGCCTTCACATGAATAATTGCAGAGTCAAGATCTTCTCCCTCAATTATCACCTCTTCTGCGCTTGGAAACTTCAGCCAGTAGCCTTCACCAAATTGGAGATCTGTTCTCTCCTCATATGTCCCTACATATGCAAACGCGCTCGATATTGATGTCGGGAACAAATAATCCTTATTTAAAGATTCAGGTTTCACTGGCAATGATACCATCTGTTCCTTAATTACCACATGGTGAGATATTTGACCGGAAGAAAACGACCCCCTGAA
>CAYGXH010000033.1:0-13860 GCA_964353675.1 uncultured Chlorobiaceae bacterium | reverse complement strand
ATTGATGAGTGTGTTCCGGGCATGCTCGTGAGCAAGTATGATCGATTTTGATCGCGTTGAGGCTCTGCCCGGCGGTTCCGGTGATCGCGGGTCTCTGATGTACGCAGGTTGAGTTGTAATCGACTGCATCGCCTGACGGTACATCTGTTCGTTGAGTCCTTTGATGCTGTCTACTATAACTCTCATTTCAGGTGCGCTTAGCTCCCTGTCGCTGCGGTCGAATGCGCTCAGACTCGACCTCTCAAAGTCGAATCCCTCAGCATCCATAACAATGCGGTGCCGCTCATAGCTCATCATGCGGTAAACCTGTGATTCACGAAGATCGAACTTATGAATCGAACCATCGTAGAGATCCATGACGAGTTTCCTGTAATCCGGAGTGAAAGATACTTTACCTCGCCGGGCGGTGACGACAACGTTTGTACCCGGTTCGGTATAATCGTACAGCGTGATTCCCTCAAGATCGTTCGATTGTTCGAATGTTTTACGTGCAAGAATGCTGTAACCCGGAATCTCCTGAGAGAAAAGCCCTGCCTGAATTGTAAACGTCGGTTTCGTGCGGCGTATGTCGATCATCAAAACTTTAAATCTGTGATTTGCTTCCGGGAGTACCTTATTGTTAAATTCGACGAGGAGAAACGTAATTACGACGGAAGCGAGAACAACCGGCGCCATCATCCGGTATAAGCTCATACTGCTCGCCTTCATCGCCGTGATTTCATTTTGTGAAGCAAGTTTCCCGAATGCCATGAGAGTAGCAACGAGCACCGCCATCGGGACAGCGAGAACAACCATCCACGACAGACTGAGGATAATAAGCTCTGTAATCACCCAGCCGCTCAAGCCCTTTCCTACCAGCTGATTAATGGCTCTCATGAGAAATTGCAGAAGAAAAATAAACATGAGTGTAAAAAATGCGAAGAGAAAAGGGCCCGCGTGGGTTTTAAGTATATGGAGATAGAGTTTCATTACCAGAAATAATATACTCCCACCGTAACGATTTTACAAATTAAGGGGGTATACGAAAGGAAATCTGTTAGTGCCGTATATACTTGATTTCATTGCATGGCGCGGAGGAACATATATCAAGCTTGCCGCTGAATGGATGAATTTGTCAGATTTTGACCGGAAGCTGATTAAAAACCGGCAGTATTGTGGAAATTTCATCAAAAATGAGGATCAACCGTGCGAAAAATCAATTTTTTCTTGCTATTCATTTGCCTTTTTCCTACATTTTTTAGGTAAGTAATATAATTATCGTTAACATTGTAACCTCTTACGACAAGGAGTCACCGGTATAGGTTCTTGGTAACAGTTAAACATCATTAAAAATCCGGTTATTATCCGGAAATTTTGAAAAGATAAAGCGAGAACACTGTTACCAACGTGATTCGTTGTCATCCATACATATGTGGGATTCACATCCCTCCCCTAGCGCTTATTTCTAAGCAGTTTGTCGTACTTCTCATCGTTGTTTACTCTACTTTACCGGTGTCGGCACAAATACCCGATCAACCACCTTTTCCGCAGGATACATTGTTTCAGCGTGATACCCTCCGTCATGATATGATCGATCTTCCAGGAGCGAACGATACAAGCATCACACTCCCACCTGAAGAATTGAGAGCCAGAGACAGGAGAAAGGAACGTCTCGATCCGCAGTCAGATTCCCTAAGGGCGCTGGAAGATACCACCGCTCTTGCCGATACCATTGCGCACTGGACAGTTTACCAGGACTCGACCGTCCGTCTTTCACAATTTATTCATAATCGAATTGACTTCCCGATGGTTCTAATGTTTCCACGGGATAACTATTCGCTTTATCTTGATGCCAATCAGCAGGTGTACAAACGTGAAGTAAAGCTCGATTCGATCGGTGAGTTTATCACGATAAGAGAATTGGTCAATGGTCTGGATGTCAAAGTTCCTGTAAAGATTTCCCTCGAAGAGTACATACATCGGAGATTCGAATACGAGAGGATGAACTCGTGGCGGATGATGACCGGGCAGACGGCAATAAAAAAAGCGAAAGACGGTCTTTCGGAAATAATGGGATCGATTACAAATATTTCAATTCCTATTCCGGCGAATCCGATCATGAACATCTTCGGCGGTGATAAAGTTGACCTCCGCATCTCGGGCGACGTTGACATCAAGGCCGCGTTCAGGAATACCACAACCGACCAGTCAATGCTTTCCCGATTCGATCAGTCGAGAAATGAACCTACGTTTAAACAGGATGTCCGCATAAATGTTAACGGACTGATAGGGAAAAAGCTGAATATCGGCGCCGACTGGAATACCCAGAGGATGTTCGAATATGAAAATCAGTTGAAGATAAAATATACCGGATTCGACGATGAGATTATCCAGAGCATCGAAGCCGGGAACGTTTCGCTGCAAGCTCCCTCACTTGTAGGCGGCGGGCAAGCATTGTTCGGAATAAAAGCAAAAATGCAGATGGGTCCCATGACGCTGACGACATTGTTATCGCAGAAAAAGGGACAGACAAAAGAATTTACGGTGTCGGGCGGATCGCAATCATCCGAGGTAACCATTTATCCGCATGATTATTCGAGGAATCATTTCTTCCTCGATACATTATACCGCAGTTTTTTTGAGGTTCTTAGAAATGATCAGGTGCCTCAGATCACTCCTGATATCGAAACAAATCAGGTCATACAGCTGGATGTCTACATCAGCGTACCAGCCGCTGCCGCAGAACAGGAAGGAAAAGGAATTAAAGGTGCGGCATATATCGATTTACCACCTCACGGTATTGATGAAACCTACAGCAGCGATGATATAGCATCGCTGGCAAAGCAAACCGACCGCTACTTTGAAGGTGTGTTCGTTAGGCTCGATCCGAATAAGGACTTTAAGTTCGACCAGTTCGGCGGCTACCTCACGCTCCTGACAAGTTTCAATGACGATCAGGTTGTAGCCGTGGAGTACGAAATCGGAGGTATCGATGGAAACTCCCGGTTTTTCGGCGGAAAGGTGGAAGGAAACGATTCGGTTCTTTTTTTAAAGCTGGTCAAACCTAAGAACCTCTACAACAATCCTAATTACAAGCCGGCATGGAATCTCCTCATGAAAAATTTCTATTCTGTGCGTGCCACCAACATCAAGAAGGGCAGTTTCGGCTTTGAAGTGTGGCGTCAGACACAGGGTGCAGAGGTGGATGAGGTTGAAAATGAAAAGTTACTCCAGATTTTTAGTCTGGACCGGTTTGACAGTACATCCGGGGAACGAAAACCGGACAATAGTTTTGATTTTATACCGGGATTTACCATAGATGTTGATCGCGGGGAAATTATTTTTCCGAAACTGAGACCTTTCGATGAAGGTATAAGAGAATATTTCCTGGCGAAGAAAGGGATTGCGGTAAACGACAGTCTCATATTCAGCGACATCTACGACACGACTTCATCGGCTGCTCAGAGAAATTCGTTAAAGAATAAGTATTATTTCAAGGTGCGTGCTTCGGGCGCACAATCGAGCCGTTATCAACTCGGTTTTAATGTGGTGGAAGGTAGTGTTCAGGTATTGCTGAATGGTGCACCGCTGAGAGCGGGCGAAGACTATTCCGTGGATTATATGGTGGGAGAAGTTGTTCTAAAAAATCCCCGGGCAATGGATCCCAGCGCGAATGTTTCGGTGAAGTATGAACAGAACGACCTCTTTCAGATTGCCGCAAAGACCCTGATAGGCGCCCGCGGCGAGATTATTACATTCCCGAATACAAATCTCGGTTTCACCGTCATGAACCTTAGTCAGGAAACATTGAGTGATAAGGTCCGCATCGGTGAAGAACCTACGAATAACCTGATGTTAGGTGTCGATGCGTCAACCTCGACCGAAGCTCCCTTCCTTACCGATATGATCGATGCGCTTCCTTTTATCCGGACGAATGAAATGTCGACACTCAAGTTCGGCGGTGAAGCAGCATTCATGTTTCCGGATGCCAATACAAAAAAGAGTACCGTAGCTGGCGACAAGGGCGCGAGCATAGCGTACCTCGACGATTTCGAGGGTTCGCGTAGAACGATTCCCATTAATATCCAGTATCCCGCATGGGCGCTGTCGAGTACTCCTGAATATCTGCCTCTGGGAGTGGGTCTGCCGGATTCGACAAAGAATTTCAGAAGAGCACGACTCACATGGTACAACATCCCGCAGGGCGCTACCGTCCAGGATATCTGGCCAAACAGGAGAACACGACCCGGCGATAATCTCCTAAATCCGTTCATTCTCGGTTACAATCCGAACCATCGGGCGATGCATAATTATGCCTTGGATTTAGATTCATCTCTTCACCGGAAATCAATAGGAGGCAACACGGGTAATCACGATGATCCGGTCGAACGGCGTAAAAACTGGAATGGTATCATGCGGGCAATCGGCTCGACAGCCGGCAGTATCCTTGAGCAGAATATTACATACCTCGAATTTTGGATGAGGGCAACAAGCGATGATCTGGATGATCTGCGGCGGGGAAAACTGTATATAAACCTGGGCTACATCAGCGAAGACGTCATATCTAATAAACAGCTGAACTCTGAAGATAATGTCAGAACACCGTCGAATCCGGGCGGTATTACCAATGGTGTGTTGAATCCCGGAGAAGATCTCGGTGTCGACATGCTGGGCAATACGGAGGAAGTCGGGAAATACCAGTCGTTTATAACAATGAATGCCGGAGATCCGGATGTAGATCCCGGAGATCCGGCTGGCGATGATTATCTGTTCTGTATGCCGGACAATCCGAATTGCAATATGTTCAGAATCAACGGAACAGAAAATAACGGACTGGCAGAAGGAAATAATTATCCGAATACGGAAGACCTCAATGGAAATGGGAGTGTCGATCTCATCAATGAATATCTTGAGTATGAACTTCCGCTTGATACAGTTTATGTAGATTCGCTGGGAGCACTCCAGCCAAATGAATATCATGTCGGAGGCGGAAATAAAGGCTGGTACCAGTTCCGTATACCGCTCCTGAATGCGACCCGGATTTTCGGGGGCTCATCTCCCCAATCTATTTTACAGAATGTTCAGTATATCCGCCTGTGGCTGTCGGGTTTCTCGGAACCTGTCAATCTCTGGTTCGCGGAAATTGACCTCCTCGGCAATCAGTGGCAGGAACGAACGAAGAACGACTCTCTTCTTAAAGTTTCCGTCATGAGCATTGAAGAGAATCCGCAATATCTGAGAGAATGGTACCAGCTCGGAATCACGCGTGAACGTGACAGGTCGGATCCGAATAATATCATAGAGGCAAACGAACAATCGCTCGCATTCATACTTAATGATATTCCGAAAGATACGTCGCGGGAAGTATTCAAAGTTTTTACGATCAAACCGCTGGATCTTATCAATTACCGGTCCATGAAAATGTTTATCCACGGCGATGAAAACTTCGAATACCTGTCGTCTGAACAGTACGATGCCGCGATCTATGTGAGGTTTGGCGCCGACTCGCAAAACTTTTACGAATACAGACAGCCGATTCATCGGGGGTGGGACATCGCGAACAATGAGATGGTGATCGATTTTGCCGAGTTAACGTCGGTTAAGACGGCACGCGACAGCGCCAATCGCATCTACCGTGTTCCTATACCGGGACGTGAAGGCGCTACATACGGAGTACGCGGTAATCCTTCCCTGCGACAGGTGAAGGAGATAATGATCGGCATCACGAACGTCGGTAAACCACTGCTCAGCGGGGAAGTGTGGATAAATGAACTTCGCCTTGTCGATGTCGACAATTCTCCCGGATCGGCATTCCGTTTCGATACACAGATGAAACTCGCAGATTTCGGATCCTTCGGATTTAACTATGCTCAGATAGATCCCAACTACCATACTCTCGAGCAACGATTCGGCAACCAGACAACGAATGTCAACTGGGCAGTCAATACGACGGTTGCCCTCGAACGTTTTCTGCCGACGGACTGGCAAGGCACGCAGATCCCGTTTGGTTACTCGCATGCAGAACAGCTTGTGAAACCAAAGTACCTCCCCAATACGGATGTCATCGTCGAAGAAGCCGCCAATCGGGCACAGTCGACCGCACAGGCCGATAAAGTTATCACAGATTCACAAACCCTGAGTGTAAAAGATTCATACTCCGTCTCCGGGTTGAAGATAGTCCCGCCAATTAAAGCCTGGTACATCGATGATACATTCAGCAAGCTGGTTTTTTCGTTCAACTACAATACCGCGAGTGAAAGAAATCCCTCTTTCGAACTGCGCAAGAGCTGGCAATGGAATCTGGGGATAAATTACAATCTGGTACTTCCTACAACTTACTACTTTCAACCGTTTAAATCGTTGTTTAAGGGTGTCTTCCTCCTTGAAGATTATAAGGACTGGAAGATATACTACGTTCCGTTCGGTAATATTTCTGCAGGCATCGGCGGCAACAGGTCTCGCACGATGGAAAAGGGGCGTGCCCAGACCAGTACCCTCCGTGATATTCGGAACTTCGGCGCGCGGAAGAATTTCGGATTATCGTGGAGACTTACAGAAGGCGGTTTGACGAACTTGTCCGGCGATTACGGCCTTTCGATGGATCGGAATTTACAGGAGCTGGACAATGACACGGTCGGAAGGGATTTCTGGTCACTCATGAAGAGTCTGTTCGTCGGCGGTAAGGACAGCAGGTATAATCAGCGGTTTTCTATAAATACGAAACCGAAGATTCCGAATATTCTCGACATTCCGAAATACTTCGAAGTCACTCTCGGATATTCAGTAACATATCAGTGGGCGAACAATTTCCAACCGGGTGGTGTGAGCGCCGGATATGGCAACAGCATTAATTTTTCTCTGAATTTCCGATTGAAGGCGCTCACGGATCCATGGTTTGAAACAAAAAAACCTCCTCCGCCGAAAGGTGGCGCTCCCGAACGTCCACGCCCCGGTGGTCAGCCCGGAGCAGGAGCTGATTCGCTGAAACAGAAAAGTGAGAAGGGAAAAACCGGATCTGACAGCAGTAAGACGCGGAATATGCTCGATCAGCTCCGTTCTATCGCGAAAATGATTTTTAAAATTCCGCTCCTTGATTACGAAAATATTAACATTGCCTACAGCCAGGCAAATCGTGCGGGGGCAGGAGGTGTCGTAGGAGGTACGGGATTCCTTAATTTCTGGGGGCGCCTCCCGTTTCAGGGATCGCGGACAGACTATGGCCCATCGAGATTGTTCCAGCTAGGACTCATCAATGATCCCGACGGTATATTGAGATTTTCCACAAAATCCAAATTCCCGTTCATAGGATGGAAAACAGAACTCGGTTTGCGGCATCCCAACATGCAGTCGAGCGATCAGTTTTCGCAGGACAATAAAATTACCATCCGGACGAAGCGTCCGCTCTGGAAGGATGCTGATCTCGAACTCAATTGGAATGTCGGATGGAGATACACAAGAACGACGATCATGAAATCCGATTCTCTCGGAATACAATCGCTGGGGGAACCGACGATCGGCGGCGGCATAGAACGTTCGTTCCTCTCAATTCCGCCGGTTTTCCTTTTCAAAGCGTTCAAGAGCGGACTTGAAGATGTAGGGAAGAAATACGAAGAGCTTGTTAAAACAGAACCGGCAAATAAAGCGCTCGTTAAAGCCTTTGAAGATGGTCTTGAGACACTGCCCCTCCTCAAAAAAATATTTGGCCAGTATGCACCGCGACCCAACTGGACATTCCGCTGGTCCGGTATCGAGAAGATCGCAGGACTTAACTCTGTATTTGAACGCCTTGCACTTGAACATAACTATTCATCGAGTATCCGCCGCGATTACAGAAGTTCCGCCGGGAAGGGCGAGCAAACAGACGGAGAACAAATCAAGTACGGTTTTTCACCGCTTGCCGGTATCAACATGACCTTCAAGAAACTCCTGAAAGGGAATTTTTCGGGTAACTTTAAGTACAACACTACCACGTCGTACGACCTGAACGTGGCAACCCAGACACCGAACATCATGTCAACGCTCTCGCAGGAGATATCACTGACGCTCTCGTATTCGCGCCGTGGATTTTCCTTCCCTCTGTTTGGATTGGATCTCTCAAATGATATTGAAGTCAGCATGAACTTCAAGTACACGAAAAATTCCCGGCGAAGGTATGAACCAATGCTTCTCTCAGTGAACCAGGAAGGTATTCCCATGGAAGGGCAGGTCCGAACCCAACTTGAACCGCGTATTAGGTATGTCCTGAGCTCGCGTGTCACAGCTTCTCTCTTCTACACTTACATAAAAACTGCTCCCGATGCCGCCGGTTCCCGGGTAATCGGAACTACATCCAACGAGGCAGGCCTTGATATTCATATTTCCATCGGAGGGTAACGCGTCAGTTTCCTTCTGATACGGGAAAATTCGTTGATTCTATCCCGTGATTTGGTTATTTTTTACTATTAAAGGTGACATGTGAATACACAGACAGCCACAAAAGGACGCATTCTCTGGGTTGACGACGAAATAGAACTCCTCCGCTCTCATATCCTCTTCCTTTCAGAAAAGGGCTATTCCGTAGAAACCGCTACAAACGGTGAGGATGCCATCAAAATTGTAAGGGATAAACCGATCGATCTGATATTACTAGATGAAATGATGGCCGGGATGGGCGGACTCGAAACACTCTCAAAGATCAAAGACATCAAGCCTGAAATACCCGTCGTCATGATCACAAAGAATGAAGATGAAGGGTTAATGGAGGAAGCGATAGGAGAGAAGATCAGCGATTATCTGACAAAACCGGTTAATCCGAGTCAGGTTCTTCTCACGTGTAAAAAATTTCTCGAAAGTAAAAAAATCACGGAGGCATCGGTTTCACGCAACTACATTGAAGAGTTTAACGAAATTTCACTTGCACTCCAGCAAGACCCGGCTTTTGCAGATTGGATCCGCATTTATACAAAGCTCGTCGATAGGGGACTGGAATTCGATCATCATCCCGAATTGGGTCTGAAGCAGACGCTCACCGACCAGTTCCGCGAATGCAACGTTGAATTTTCTAAATTTATCGAACGCCGTTACCGGCACTGGCTCGAAGAACAATCGCGTCCGACACTTTCCGTCGACATCGTTGAGCGATACCTGATCCCCGAACTGAGGGAGACTAACCGTTCTGTCTTTTTCTTCGTCATCGACTGCCTGCGTCTCGATCAGTGGATGATTATGGAATCAATACTGCGGGAATACTACGACATAACAAGGGATTACTATTTTTCAATATTACCGACCGCAACACCGTATTCACGGAACACAATATTCAGCGGCGCATGGCCTAATGAGCTGGAAGTTCGTTTCCCAGAGATCTGGGCTCAATGGGAGGATGATGACAACAGCCGCAATCGCTATGAACATCAGTTCCTCGATAATCTTCTCGAGAGACGGAAAATTACCCTGAAACCGGAATCGAAATATGTAAAAATACTCGATCCTGAGTTCGGCAAGGTTTTTGAACAGAACATCCTCTCCTATACGAAGAATCGTTTAACCTCCGTAGTCGTCAATTTTGTGGATATACTCGCTCACGGTAGATCGGATTCACAAATCCTCAAGGAAATAGCGCCCGATGAATCTGCATATCGTGCACTAACCGCGGCATGGTTCAACCACTCGTCTCTACTTTCGATGTTGCAAGTGCTGTCGCGGCAGAAAAATGTGACCGTCGTCCTCACGACCGACCACGGGAGCATCAGGAGCATGCGCGGCGTGAAGGTAATCGGCGATCGCGAGGCATCCACGAATCTGCGGTATAAATTCGGCAGGAATCTCAAAGTCGATGAACGGCACGCAATCTTTATCAAGAATCCTACCGATTTCCGGCTCCCGAAGCGGAGTGTTACGATTAATTACATCATCGCCAAGGAGGATTACTTCTTTGTTTATCCGACCGATTACCACAAATATGTCAATCAATACCGCGACAGTTTTCAGCATGGCGGAATATCCATGGAAGAAATGATCCTTCCGATTGTTATCCTGAAACCGAAGCGATGAGCGAAGCGTACCTGTCACATTCTGAGGAAGAAACGATCGACGCAGGTCTAAGATTAGCCAGCCAGCTGTCGCCTCATGACGTAGTTGCGCTTTTTGGAGACCTTGGCAGCGGCAAAACCCGGTTCATCAAGGGAATTTGCCGCGGACTCGGAGTTATCGAACATGTCGCGAGCCCGACTTTTACTATCCTCAATGAGTATGATGGGAACGGATTGAAAATCCACCACTTTGATTTCTACCGCCTCGGTTCTCTGTCCGAATTGCGTGAGATCGGCTTCGATGAGTACCTGGATGGCGAAGGAGTATGTGTAATCGAATGGGCAGACCGCGTGAAGGACCTGCTTCCGGCTGATAGGTATGATGTACATATGAGTTTCGGAAATTCTCCGGAGAACCGACAGATCGTCATCGAAAAATTACGCGGGATGATACGATGAAAGTCCTGGGCATTGAAACGGCAACGGCCGTCTGCTCTGTGGCGCTCGTGGAGAGCGGCGGTACATCAATAGAGCGGAGTATCCACTCGAAACAAATGCACTCCGAAAAGATAATTTTTCTCATCGAAGAATGTCTCGCCGCAGGGAAAACGGCGCTCGGATCGGTTGACGGCGTCGCTGTCTCTATCGGACCGGGTTCATTCACAGGTTTGCGGATCGGGCTCAGTGTTGCAAAGGGGCTTGCGTACTCATCGGGATTGCCAATCTGCGGTGTTTCAACGTTACTGGCGCTTGCGCAGCATAGTTCGATGCAGTGCGCATCCGCAGACGAGTGTACAATCCTCTCTCTGATCGACGCACGAAGGGATGAGGTCTACTGTGCAGTGTACCGGTGGCATAACGGGGAGATGGTAGAGCTTCATCCACCCAGGTCGGCATTTCTTGAGGCAATTCCTGCTCTCATTACATCCAATGAAAAAGTCATAGTTATTGGTGATGGAGCAGAGAAATTCAAAGAATTTTGTAAAAAAACTGCATTTAATAAATCTTCTTCTTATATTTTCCCAGCGGGTCCGCCGGTTCATTGCAGTGCGGTGCCTGTGGCGGCAATAGGGGCAAGTAGAATCAAATCGGGCGCAAGCGATCCGATCACAACCCTTGAACCGTTGTACGTCAAGGAGTTTTATACTCCGGTTAAGACAGTAAAATGAAACGACATCAATGCGAAGGTAAATAACCTATGGCATGGTTTCGACGATCGAAGGCGAGCATCACCACGGGGAGTGAGCGGAAAGATATCCCCGATGGTATGTGGACCAAGTGTGACGGTTGTAATGAAATTATCCACCGTAAACAGCTGGAACAGCAATCATTCGTCTGTGTGAAGTGTAACTACCACTTCCGCATCGGCAGTAAGGAATACCTGCGCGTCCTTGTGGATGAAGGGACATTTAAAGAGATGGATAAAAAGATGCGAACGACCGATCCTCTGCAGTTTAAGGACTCTAAGGGATATAAGGATAGGGTCAAAGAAACGATGCGTAAGACCGGGCTGAACGATGCCGTCCGGACCGGCACTGCAAAGATCGGCGGCATCGATGTTGTCGTAGGAGTAATGGATTTTAGTTTCATCGGGGGAAGCATGGGTTCTGTCGTGGGAGAAAAGGTCGCCCGCGCGATCGTCAAAGCTTTGAAAACGAAAGCGCCGCTTCTTATCGTATCCTCTACCGGCGGAGCCCGGATGATGGAGGGCGCACTCTCGCTAATGCAGATGGCCAAAACAAGTGCGCGTCTCGCACAGCTCTCCGATGCCGGTATTCCGTATATTTCTATCCTCACCGATCCGACCACCGGAGGAGTGACGGCAAGCTACGCAATGCTGGGGGATTTAAATATAGCAGAACCGGGTGCACTCATCGGATTTGCCGGACCCCGTGTCATCCGCCAGACTATCGGTAAAGATTTACCCCCCGGTTTCCAGAGAGCAGAATTTCAGCTCGAACATGGATTTGTTGATACAATTGTTCACAGAAAAGACATGAAAGAAACAATCACGAAGTTGTTACACCTGATGTGGGATTGAATAAGAGAGCTGTAACAATCTTGCGTTCTGTACCGTAACCAATAGAAAAGGATCATTTGATGGAAATTTTTGTATGGTTTAACCGCGGCGGGGTAGTTATGTATCCCATTTTACTCTGCTCGCTCGCCGGGGTTTATATTATAATAGAGAGGTGGCTCATCATCAGGAAATCGAGACCGCCCGCGACGGCATTTCAGATAAAGCTCCGGAAAATGCTGGAAGGAAAGAACCTCCAGCTTGCGCAGGAAATGTGCATTCAGGAAAGATCGCCGATAGGGCGCATTGTCGGAGCCGGTCTTGAGAAGATCCACCATGGATCTATGCGGGTGCGTCAGGTAATGGAAGATCAGGGGAGGGAAGAAATTACACTCCTGGAACGACACCTCGGTATTCTCGCGACGATTGCCGGAGTTGCTCCGATGCTCGGTTTCCTCGGTACGGTAACCGGTCTCGTTGCGGCTTTTCAGGCCGTTGCAGGCGCGGCCGGACAACCGTCGCCCGCGGATCTCGCCGACGGTATATGGGAAGCTCTCATCACAACGGTTTTCGGATTAGTCGTAGGAATTCCCGTAGCCATGGCGTACAACTACCTGCTCAGTCAGGTTCAGTCGATTGCCGCCTCATGCGAACGGATTGCACGAGACACACTTGATGCAATCGAAGAAATCGTCTACCACGGAAAACAAGTTGTACGGGATGAGGAACCATTAAAATTGCGGAAAGAAGGAGAACGCTTATGAACTTCCGGCCGGTTCATAGGTCTTCCTATCTTGAGACGTTTAATTTTTCGTCGCTCACGGATGTTGTGATGCAGCTGCTCATTTTTTTCCTTCTGACATTCTCTTTCGCAAACACGCGGGGTATGAATGTTACCCTGCCGAAAACTGCTGTAGGTCAGCCTCCCCAGGGTAAAATCGTCACCGTTTCCATTATGAAGGATAAGAATCTCTTTCTAAACAATGAAGCGTTGACGAAAGATCAACTTTCTGCAAAACTTGCCTCCCTCATTCAAAATAATGCCGAGCAACTGATAGTAATCAGGGCGGATAAAGATTTAATTCTGCAGGATGTTGTGGAAATCCTCGACATCGCCAAGGGTGTGGGTGCAACGAAATTATTCATCGCTACAGAAGCTGCAAAAGAGGCGAAATGATTTACCAGGCTGCATATCCAGACGAAAAGAAGATACGCACAACTGCCGCTGTTACGAGCATCCTCATTCACATCATAATTGCGGTCATCGTCTCATTCACGATCGTGTGGCAGCCCAAAGCGCCCGTGCTTATCGAACTCGACTGGGGCGGAAGCAGCGGTGCGCCGAATCAGAGTATATCTCAGTCGGAGAGTGATCCGAATCGATCAAGGGAATCAGCAAGATCTGGCGGTGAGACTGAACGATCGAAGATCGCTCTGCCAGGAATGAAAAGTCCATCAAACGAAGTAATTCCCTCGACAGTAAAAGAGAAACCGAAAACAACAGCGGGTAAGACTAGGGAAAAAGTAAAATCTGAAGGATCGAGCATAACGGGCCGCAGGAGAGCCAAAGAAGGTATTGCCGGCGGCGCGGGTAAATCTACAGGATATTCAATAGAATGGGCCGGATCAGGATCCCGCCGGCTTCTGAGCGGACGCATCCCACGGTATCCTGAAGGCACCAATAAGGAACTACCCGTCACGCTTCAGTTCTCGGTTCTTCCCGATGGGTCCGTCACAGGCATCATACCGCTCTTTCGCAGTGATGAACTTCTCGAACGTGAAGCGGTCCAGGCGCTCCAGACGTGGCGGTTTGACCCACTTCCGCCTCAATTTGAACAAAAATCCCAGACAGGA
>CAYGXH010000032.1:0-14241 GCA_964353675.1 uncultured Chlorobiaceae bacterium | reverse complement strand
CACTTTCATACCGAGATTCTTGAAATCGGCGACTGAGGAGGTCTGTTTCTCTTCGCTGTCTTCATCATTTTTATCGGTATTTTTATTGCTCGCGAGCATCTGTTCTGTATCTCTACCGCGGAGCGTCACGGTTTTTTCGATTATTTTTTTATCCCGATAAATTTTAAGCTTTACCTCATCTCCGGGATGTTTCCTTGCAATCAGCGATTGCAGTTCGTTGGAACTGCGGATATCCTTTCCATCAACAGCGAGGATTACATCACCTTCCCTGAGACCGGCGGATTTCGCGGCGCCGTCATCTTCGACTTTTTCAATAAGCGCTCCCTCGGGTTTTTCAAGTCCGAGAGCTTTTGCCATCGTTTCATCGAATGATCGTATGAGTACTCCCAGATATCCCCTCCGGACTTTCCCAAGCTTTATCAAATCCTCAGCAACGACCTTTGCAAGGTTAATCGGGATTGCAAATCCGTAGCCTGCGTTATATCCATTTTGGGATTGTATGGCGGTATTGATGCCTATTACCTCACCGGAGAGATTCACCAGAGGTCCGCCGCTATTTCCCGGATTAATCGCTGCGTCGGTCTGAATAAAATTCTCGATGCCCAGACTTCCAACCTCACCTCTGCTGATTATTCCCACAGCCCTCCCGGTCGCGCTCACAATTCCCGATGTTACCGTCCCCTGCAGTCCGAGAGGATTCCCGATTGCAAGAACCATCTCGCCAATTTCAACCTCGTCTGAATTTCCCAGCGGGGATGTCAACAGATCCTTTCCCTCCACCTTTATTACCGCGAGATCAGTCGTCGGATCAGTTCCGATGACTTTCGCTTTCGCTTTCCTACCGTCGTTAAATGTTACTTCGATTTTGTTCTCATTCGCATTCTCGATGACGTGGTTGTTAGTCATGATGTATCCTTCCGGACTTATAACAAAGCCGGAGCCGCCTTCGTAGCGTGGTACATCTTCAGTAGGAGTTTGCGGATTGAAAAAATGGAAAAAGTCGCGCAAGTCCTGCCTCTCGGAACTCGATGTCGAGCCCTTCATAACCATGATCGAAACAACCGTCGGAGATACCGCCTTGCTTACATCGATAAACGCTTTGCTCAATGCTTTGTAATCAGGATTCTTAATCTGATTCACGCCGCCCAGGGTGACATCAGGATCTCCCGCAAATCCGGGCATGATACCGGTGGTAAAATTCGAAACGAGAATTACACCAAAAATAATACCGATAAAAATTAAAAATAGAGCAGCTAAAACTGATTTTTTTGACATATATCTTCTCCTAGTTATATACTATATAATTATACTCACACGGAAATAAATTGTTGCAGGAAGAAAATTAATTTTTTTTAAACATTCTTCAGTAACTTCATAAAAATACCCCTCGATTTCAGAGTATCCAGCTCCGGGATATGGAACATGATATAACTCCAGAGGAATTTATCGATTTCAAGCTTCAATTTCTCGCTGCATTTCAGCGCGATCACAGAGGACGCATCTACAGCGGAAAGCAGAGATAAAAAGTCAATCGCTTCGGCTGAAAGGAGCATCGGATGCCGGCATCCGCCTCTGCACACACTGCAAACGATACTGCCACGCTCAAGGTTGAACATCACTTTCTGTCGATCCAACGATTTTGTACTGTAAGCTTTTCCGCAGATACCGCAGGATTTTACAGACATCTCGAATCCCAAAATCCGGGCAAAATGAAGTTCAAAATAATATAACAAATTCATCGGATTCTTAGTTGCATCATCCAGGTCCCGCAAAGTGTCTATGAGAAGTTTGAAAAGAGCCGGAATCTGTTCATGCTGAGGTGTGAGCCGATGAATTAGTTCAGCCGCCGTCATACCTACTGATATTTTTTCTATATCTTCTGATATGTGCCGGAAGGGATGTATTGTGTCACATTGAGACACCGTTTGTACCTCTCTCCCTTCCCTGTGGTAGAACACGAGCGAGACATACGAAAGTGTATCAACGGGCGATCCATAACGCTTCTTCAATAATCGTACCCCTTTCACGATCCCTGCAATCTTGCCATGGGATTTGGTGAAAAAAGTAACAATCTTGCTCGACTCGCCGTACTTGATTGTCCTCAAGACGACAGCTTCTGTTTTAACAATCACGCTCATTGAGAGATACTCAGACGATCGATGAAAAATCGAACGGCGGTCTGTGGATTCCTCGGTCAGTAATGATCGCAGTTATCAGTGATGATGGAGTCCGATCAAATGCGGGATTATATACTTTGACGTTACCCAGCGTCGTTAAACAGCTACGGAAAGCTCTGACTTCCTCAGGTGCACGTTCCTCAATGATAACATGTTCAGATGATCGTATACCTGGATCCACGGTTGAAATCGGTGCCGCCGCATAGAAAGGAACTCCGTGATGCTTTGCCAGAATTGCAAGATTATACGTGCCGATTTTATTGACAACATCACCATTAGCGGTAATGCGGTCAGCGCCTACGATAACTGCATCAATTTTCTTCTGCTGCATGAGAAATGCAGCCATGCTGTCAGTTATAAGTGTAACATTGAGACCGTGCTTAAGCAATTCCCACACCGTCAGCCTGGCGCCCTGAAGCAAAGGCCTTGTCTCATCGACATATACTTTCACGTCTTTGCCCTGATCATACGCCGTTGTGATGATACTCTGTGCAGTTCCTGAACCGCCCGTGGCAAGTGCGCCAGTGTTGCAATGTGTCAGAATCGTTGGAGTAGGCGGTAAAATCTGCGCTCCGTTAATTCCGATTTTCCTGCACATCTCCCGATCTTCCATGTGGATTTTTTTCGCTTCATCCACAAGTCGTTTTTTAAGCTCTTCAATCGAGGAACACCTCGCTATAACAGCCTGCATCCTCATCAGAGCCCATGAGAGATTGACGGCGGTAGGCCTTGTTGCACGAAGGTCGTTTATTGTACGTGTCAGATCATTCACAAATTTTTGGAAATCGCCTTCACGGGATCGAACAGCCGACAATGCCGCCGCATATGCCGCTGTGATGCCTAATAATGGGGCTCCGCGGATTTTCAGTGTGCGGATAGCTTCTGCAATGACCGCGAGATCATCTGTTTGGATGTAGGATTCCTCCGATGGAAGCTTTGTCTGATCTAGGAACCGGAATGAATCGCCGCACCATTCGACAGCGTTTATCATCTTCGATTATGCCTCAATAGCCTCGTCAAATCTGGTAAGCTCGCGGAATGCCCGGAACCGATCGAGAATTTCCAGGTATGTGAGATCCTTAAACCGGTCGAGACTAAATTGCTCAACGCAGAAGGATGCAAGCGTACTGCCGTGTACTACTGCACGCTTTAAATTTTCATCGGAGATGTCGTCTGTCTTGGCAATCCAGCCGATGAATCCGCCGGCGAATGAATCACCGGCGCCGGTTGGATCATTGATATCTTCCAGCGGATATGCAGGGGCTGTAAAGATCGTTTGCTCGGTGATCAGCATAGCACCGTGTTCACCCTTCTTGATGATGATAACCTTGGGTCCCATCCGCATGATGACTTTCCCTGCCTTGATAAGATTAGGCTCGTTGCTTAACTCGCGGGCTTCCGCATCATTGAGAATAAGTACATCGAGAAGCGCCAGCGTCTTCATCAGTTCATCTCGTTTTCCCTGAATCCAGAAATTCATCGTATCACCCACGACGAGCCGCGGCTTTTGAATCTGTTCGAGAACTGACCGCTGGAGAACCGGGTCGATATTTCCGAGACAGACATAAGTCGTCTTTCTGTAAGATTCAGGAATAACAGGATTGAAATGCTCGAAAACATTTAATTCTGTGAAAAGAGTATCTCTTACATTGAGGTCATAGTGGTACCGCCCGCCCCAGCGGAATGTTGAACTTCCCTTAACAATCTGAAGTCCTTCAAGATCTATATCGCGGCTTTCCAGAAACTTGATGTATTCTTCTCGGAAATCGCCGCCGACGACACCAACGAGTTTAACCGGGGAAACAAAGTAACTTGCCGCTGTAGCAATGTAGGTTGACGATCCACCCAGGACATTCTCAACACGCCCGAACGGTGTCTCGATGGTATCGATCGCGATAGATCCTACTACTAAAAGACTCATGGGAGTTCCTTTTGAAAGGTTCAATGACGAGATAATTTACTAAAACAGGGACTGAGGTGCAAAAGATGGGGTTGGCGATGAGGCGTGAGCATTGAGGGGTGAGGGATGAGCATTGAGATGTGAGCGATTTAATTGGGTGTTTAAAATTTGCTACCATGACGATAAATTCGTACTTTAAGTCAACAAAATTCGACACCAAGCCCGGATATATCAAAAGAAACATCGGAGCGGATTTCATTGAACAATTCTAATACCCCTGGCGAATTAGGCGAGCACCAGCGAACCTCACAATTCCTACTCTCATCGTTTGAAAAGGCAGTACTGCCCCGCCTTGCGGCCTGGCTTCCGAGATGGATTAAACCCGACCACATGACTATACTCGGTCTGATAGCAGCGACTTGTATTGCAGTGACATATATCCTATGTAAATCTGACAGCCGGTGGCTCTGGGTCACATGCTTTCTAATAATCCTTAACTGGTTCGGTGATAGTCTGGATGGTACAATCGCTCGTGTGAGGAAGGCAGAACGACCACGGTACGGTTTCTATTTAGATCACATTACCGACGCCTACTCAACACTTGTCATCGGTCTGGGATTAGGACTCTCACCATACATGACACTTGCAGTCGGACTAGCGTTGGTTATTGCCTACCTTCTCCTTTCAATCAATGTCTACCTTGAAACACATGTTTTTAGAACCTTCAGTTCAAGTTACGGGAAATTAGGCCCGACTGAAATCAGAATTATGCTCATCCTCCTCAATGTTGTGGCTCTTATTCACGGTGAATTTCCATTCACTGTGCTGTCTATACACATTACCCTTTTCGATATTATTGGATTGGTTGCGGCAATCGGTATGTTCATCCTACTGTTGAGGCGAACGTTCCAGAATTTAAAAACGCTCGCGGTCGATGAACCACCGCGAGCCTGACCGATCTACCCATTACACCGATGCAATTTCTCCGATACCGGGAAAAATTCCCGAACAACTAAGATACACACGACCGGCTTAATTTGCCGGAGGCGGGGGAGGAGAAGGTGTCAAAGGTTTACGCGGAAATTTCTTATCACCCATAGCTGCATTATAAATAAATGCGGCCATAATGGTTGCCGCCTGCTTCAGGTCGTCCGGCGGAACCCTCTCGTAGAGGTCCATAGTTGCATGATGCGTCCGCGTTGAATAATCCAGCTCGTCCTGTATAAATTGAAATCCCGGCAATCCAACTCCATCGAACGCCTGGTGATCGGTCCCGCCTGTATTCTGGACTGTAATCGTTGAAGCGCCCAGATCGCTAAAAGGTCTCAGCCAGGATCGGAAAATCTGCCGGGCTGATTCGTTGCCCTGCAGGTATATTCCTCTTATTTTCCCTGCGCCGTTATCATGGTTGAAGTACACGGAAAAATTATCTCCCTCAGGTTTGTATTTTATATTCCCCTCTCGCATGGATGATGCATCTGATGCTTCAACAAAATGTTTATTGATATATCCCCTCGAACCGAGGAAACCGTGTTCTTCAGCATCCCACAAACCGATTCTTATTGTCCGCCGTGGTTTAAGATTCAAAGCTTTTAATATCCTCATTGCCTCCATGGCTGCAGAGCACCCCGTTGCGTTATCGGTTGCACCTGTTCCGCCGTGCCAGGAATCAAAATGACCGCCGACCATGACAACTTCATCTTTTAAATCCGTTCCGGGAATTTCGGCGATAATATTGTATCCGGAGTCTGCTCGATTGAAAGCCACATCAAGCGCGATGTGCAATTTTAACTTCTCACCTTTCTGAATCATGCGGACGAGACGGTTATAGTGTTCGGCACCTACAACAATTTGTGGAAGAACTTTCGGAGCTTTTTCGCTGTATATGGGAATCCCGCGCGTCCACGGAGAATCGGGATGAACAGCCCGTGAAGCGCTTCCGACAAATACATTTCCGCCGTCACCGCGGCTGATGGTTAGAATGCCGGCAGCCCCCTCTTTCTCGCAAAGCTCCATTTTATGGAACGAAAGAAGTTCCTGTACTTTCATTTCGGGGCTTCTTTCAAATCTCCGGCCGCGAGATCGCCTAACATCAGCATTCGCCAATCGCAGGAGCACAGAATCAGGCTGCCTGTGAGCAAAGGGCTCGAAGGGTGGTTCGATTTCTCTGGGATCACTCAACAGTATATACTTCCCTTTTAACTTCCCACGAAAGGTATCTAAAGCGCTATCGTTCTTTGCATCAAAATATACTACTTCCCCGGTCTCGTTAACACCCGGAGACCATGCTCTCGCGCAGGATATCAGTGGAAAATTTTGCCGACCGATAACATTAGCCGAATATTTTTTTAAAGTCCATCCTCTCCCCCATGGTCCCCACGCTTCAAGATGGGAATTTTCCAAACCTATCGATTCCATTTTGTCACGCACCCACCTGGCGGCTTCAAGATATCCGGGTGATCCGGAAAGGCGCGGTCCGTAAACATCACTTAAATAACTTAAGAATTCCATCACTTGTGAGCGATTTAGTCCCTCATCGCGGATCTGAGCAATGACGGCTGAATCTACTTTTTCCAGATCCTGCTGTGAAAATGAAATCTGAACGATAATCAACAGCAAACAAATCAGGCAAAAATATTTCATCTCGTTATCCCTTCTGTAATTATTTAAAGTACCTATATTCCTTCTTGTGCCAGTACGTATGTGAGGATCGCCATGGATATAGCGCCAAGTTCAAGCTCGCGTTCATTGACGGCTTCAATGACATCATTTGCCGAATGATGAAAATCGAAGTAGCGCTGCATATCGACGCGTAGTCCCATCGTAATTACACCCTTCCGGCCTAGTTCCGAGATGTCGGAACCGCCACCACCTCTCGTGATCCGTCCTGCATCAATATAATCGAGAAGGTATGACCACCCGGCTATTTTGTCGAAAGCGGCAGAGTCAGCTGATACTCCGAATCCTCGCGGGGTGAATCCTCCCATATCAGCTTCTATGGCTGCGATATGCTTTTCCCCGGGTCGATCCTTAGCCGCATAGGCAGTTCCACCCTGAAGCCCAAATTCCTCATTCATAAAAAGCACAGCACGGATAGTGCGTTTTGGTCTAAGACCGAGACTCTTCATAATCCGGAGCGCCTCGATCGATTGTACACATCCGGCGCCGTCATCGTGCGCACCATGCCCTTTATCCCAGCTGTCGAGATGTCCGCCGACGACTATTACCTCTTCCGGTTTTTCCGATCCTTTCAGTTCACCAACGACATTTGCAGATTCAACGTCGCTCTCCGTTTTGCAGGAGAGGCGAAGCCGGATTTTCAGATGAGGATCTGTTCTTAATAGACTATCGAGCAGGTCTGCACCTTTCACACTCACAGCTGCAGCGGGAACGGGAGGGATCGAATCATTATAGTGCATCGCACCGGTATGAGGTACATCGTCGGGTTTTGAGGTGACGGATCGAACGAGTGATGCGACGCCCCCGACTCGTCCGGCTTCAACGGCACCGGCGCTCCGCTGATTCACGGCGCCGCCGTAAGCTTCAAATGTGTTGAACTTGGTCGGATCCATTGGGCGATTGAAGAACACAATCTTTCCGCGTGCCTTCTCGCCCAAATCGTACAGTTCCCCGAACGATTTCACCTGAACTACCTCAGCATAAATTCCTGTTTTCGTTGTCGGTACACTTCCGCCGAGAGCACAGATTGTTAGAGGGATAGTCTCACCCGAAGTGAGTGTCACGTCAGCTTCCTCCGTCGAACCTCTCACCCAATGCGGGACCATGACGGATTCAAGATGAACGTTATCAAACCCGAGCTCTTCCATAACTCTTTTCCCCCATGCGACCGCATCTGCAGCTCCTTCTGAGCCAACGAAACGATGACCGGCATTCTCAGTTAGGCCTTTGAGAAGCGTGTACGCATAACGAGATTGCAAACCCTCCTCAATAATTTTTTTTGTAGTCGTCTCATATGGTCTCTCCTCCTGTTGTGCATTGATCTGAGTTGGGGATTGATGAGATGTAATAATATAGAACAAAAAGAGTGAAACGAGGATATAGGGCAATTTCATATCAATATTCTGATGAGGACCATGCTGATATTAATGTGAAGGAACAAAAATCGGTTGACTTAATATTGGATAGAATATAGGAAAATTCCATAAAAAGACAAGCTCTCCCGGCGATCCGGAAGAGCTTGTCAGATTTCAGAGGATGTGAAGGAAGATTTACAAATCTCTCAGGTAATGACGAATTCGCCCTTTAAGAGTTCTGAGCTTATCCTGAAGATTGTAGCGTAGATTGATTAAACGGCCCTGTAAAGTGTGCAGTCGAGCTTTTGTCGGATGAATTATCTCGATATGTGGAGGGTCGGGGGGAGTGAGTTGGTTATAGATCGACCAGTCGTCATCTTCCTCCTCTTCGATGTCCTCCAGATCAATTTTCATGGTCAGTTTTACCGATTTCCCACCTCGAATTACTTCGAAAGGAACCTCACCTTCCTCGCGCTCCGAATATTCCTCCTGAAATTCATCGACATCGTCAACCGAATTATTATTAACCTTAATTATAACGTCGCCCGCTTTAAATCCTGCCTGGTTCGCATTACTCCCCTTTTTAACACTGCTCACAAGTACGCCCTTCCCGCGTGGTGCACCGAAGTACTCGCCGAGTTGTTTGGTCAGCGATTGAACCTGAAGTCCACTCATCTCGCTCATCTTAGAAACGGAGAGTTTCGTATAGACCTTAGGTAATTTCAGATCTTTCAAACTCCGTTGGAGGTGAACTGCACCATCATCGAATCCAAAAGCGAAAACATCCTGGAGACCTTTCACTTTTCCGATCACGGCGGTGATAGTCATCTTTTCCCCTTTACGGATCACTTCAACCTTCACTTCAGTTTTCGGTTTCACTTTTCTCACTGCAACCGTTAAGTCTTCTCCGTCGTCTATACGTTTCCCATTGAATCCAATGATGACGTCACCCTCTTTTATTCCTGCCTCTTCAGCTGGGCTTTCCTCGACAACATTCGACACAAATGCGCCATACTCAATTTTCAAATCCTTCTTATCCCTCAGTTTACTATCCACATCCCGTACTTCGACACCGAGGTAACCACTCTTCTTCGCTTTAATGACGATATCCGATTGACCGGTGGATTGGCCGCAGCCTGTTGCGGGCAGCAGACTCACGATGAGAATGGGGAGCACGAGGTAAAAAATTCGTTTAAACATGACTACACTCCTTTTGGTATTGGAAGAAATTCAATCCGTTTCAATTATTAGACATAAATAAGGAAGAACGGTTGACATCCAGCCGGAAAAAATTGCATCGGGAGAGGGGAATGTCACCGGATACGGGTAAGGCGAGAGACTTCTTTTTTCCCGATTATGAATTTCTGAATAACTTCCATCCCTTCACGCTGGCCAGGCCAAACGAGCCTCCTGACAGCTTGGTTGTAGGTGAACCATGCGAATGTATCATGTTCCCCGGAAAGAAGTATTTCTGCCCGGTTATCCACTTCCACGCTAAAAAGCGGGGAAAGGTGGAGTTTATCGGTAGATGCATCATAAAATTGAAGTGTATAGGGAACCAGCCACATAGCTTTTGGTGACAAACCTGTTTCTTCTCTGAGTTCCCGCAGTGCGGTATCAATACTGCGTTCACCCTCCTCGAGACGGCCTGTGATAAACTGCCATATACCCGGATAGGGCCTCTTATGTTTTGCTCGGCGGAGAAGAAGATGGCGGATTTGTCCACTTTTTCTGTAAAAAACAGACAGTTCGACTATTTCGGATACTACCTGCGGCATAAATTCGATTGCTTGTTACCGCTAACGGTAACCTCATTGTCTTCCTTCATACATCTTATCGATGAGATTTTTAAACTTCTCTTCGACAAACCTCCTGCGTATTTTTAACAACGGAGTCATCTCTTCATTTTCTACCGTCAGTGGCTCTTGGAGGATTGTAAATTTCCTCACACGTTCATAGGCTGCGAGATCGCGCTGAGTTCTATTTATTTCCTTATTGATATATTCGTAGACCTCCGGATCAAGCGCCAGTTCCTCATTCGTTCTGTCGCTCCATCCGTTCTGCCGCGAAATCCGGCGGATGGTATCAAAATTCGGGAATATGAGAGCCGTAATGTACATCCGTCCGTCTCCGATAAGTACGATCTGATCTATTAGATTGCTCTGCAGGAGAAGATTTTCGATCGGCTGAGGCGCAATATTTTTCCCCCCCGAACTGACAAACAGATGCTTCTTCCTGTCGGTGATCTTCAGATAGCCGCTTTCATCGACAAGACCTATATCCCCCGTGTGGAGCCACTTATCTGAATCAATGACTTCCGCTGTCGCTTCGGGATTTTTCCAGTAACCTTTCATCACGTTCGGACCGCGAACGAGAATTTCTCCATCGTCTGCGATTTTCACCTCAACCCCGGGAATTGGTACTCCAACACTTCCCCATTTATATTTATCCAATAGGTTGACGCTGATGATAGGCGATGCTTCAGTCATACCGTAACCTTCGATGATTCTGATCCCGATCGCTTCGAAAAACTCGCCCAGCTCGGCGTTAAGGGCTGCACCACCGGATACGAAAAATTTTATGTTTCCTCCTGTACGTGCTCGAATTTTCTTGAAGACTAGCGAGTCGGCGATGCGGTATTGGAGCGTGATAAGCGGCGCCAGTACCCGGTTCTTCTTTGCACACATGTGGGTCTTCCCGACACCAATAGCCCACTGAAATATTTTCTGACGGAGGAGCGGTTCTTCACTCATCTGCTTCATGAGTCGATTGTGAAATCTTTCAAACAATCTCGGAACGGTCGTGACGAAAGTTGGTTTTACCTCCATAAGATTCTCCGGCACGGTATCGATGCTCTCAGCGTATGCGATGAGGGCTCCGCACCCAAGTGCGGCGTAATAGCCGGTGGTCCGTTCGTAAGAGTGCGACAGAGGCAGGAATGAAAGTATCGTATCTTCGTATGAAAACGGGATACACGCTGATGCTGCTTTGATATTGCTGACGATGTTGCCGTGGGTTAGCATAACGCCTTTTGGATTGCCCGTCGTGCCGGAAGTATATATAAGAGCGCTCACAGATTCGGGCGTGACTTTCTTCGATTCGTTCTGTACGTGTTCCGGATAAAGCTGCTGGAAAACCGAACCCATCTCGAGCACGGTAGAATAGGCGAGTACACGGGGATCATTCGTGTCCTGCACATCCGAAAATGATATGATCCTTCGGAGGGTCGGAATGGAATCGATCACTTTCAATAATTTTATAAGCTGCAACTGGTTTGAAACAACTGCATATTTCACCTCCGCATCTGTCAGGATATACTCGATTTGTTTTGCCGTGAGGGAGGGATAGACCGATACATTCACGGCCCCAAGTCTCAGGATTGCCATGTCGGCAACCACCCATTCAGGCCGATTTTCGGATATGAGGGCGACGTGATTTGACGCTTTAACACCAAGAGCCGCCAATCCGTTTGCAAATTTCTCAACGAGGTTACTCATGTCGGCGAATCCGACACCTCGATACTGGCCGTCAATCTTATACATCAGCATCGAGCGACCCTCCGTCCTGAATTTTTTCGTGACGGCGTCGAACATTTCAACGATGGTATTGAATTCTATTGCAGGAGCCATTAATTTTATCCTTTCAGATCATCTACGTGACAGTTAAAATACCTGCTTGTCCGATGAAAAGCAAGAATTATTGCATAACTTTCGTTCGCAATAATTTTGTAAAAACCGAGAATGCGATTTTTACGTCAGTGTCAAGGAAAAAATTCATAATGTGCATATGTTCTCATCATTGAGAAAATATTAATAATTATTTACTTGACTTATGACCTTCAAGTCTATATATTTCAAACCAATGTCATTGTAACCTCCGATCAACGGAGTTGTGAGGAAACAAACAACGACATTTAATCCAAAATACAAATTGAAAATGGAGAACTCACTCAAAGCCTCGCTTTCAGTGCGGGGGTTGTAAGTAGGTTCAGGTACTATCGTTTATGAAGAGGAGAAATTTAATGCAGAAGGATGATGCAACACTTTTTGAACGAAATGAAGGATCGGAGAAGCTATCGCACATAGAAGTATCCAAAAAGCAGCGCGGAATAACATGCAGGAGGCTTTATACTACTCCCGGAATTCATCCGTTCGATATGATTGGATGGGAAATACGGACTGCAATTATCACCAACGAGAAGGGGGAAACGATATTTGAGCAGACGGATGTTGAGGTTCCATCAACATGGTCAATGACCGCGACAAATGTAGTCGTTTCGAAGTATTTTCACGGGACATTAGGCACACCACAACGCGAAACGAGTGTAAAACAGCTCGTCGAAAGAGTAGCAAGAACGATAACTGTGTGGGGTAAGGAAGGCGGTTATTTTGCAACTGATGAAGATGGCGAAACCTTTTATGCTGAATTATGTTTCCTTCTAGTGAACCAGTACCTCTCATTCAACAGTCCTGTCTGGTTTAATGTAGGCATAGAGGAAAAGCCGCAGTGTTCCGCGTGTTTCATCAATTCCGTTGAAGATACGATGGAGTCTATACTCGATCTGGCAAAAACCGAAGGCCGCCTGTTCAAATGGGGTTCGGGCACCGGTTCCAACCTGTCGACACTCCGTTCGTCGCGTGAGGGTTTGTCCGGAGGGGGAACCGCCTCCGGGCCTGTATCTTTCATGAGAGGATATGACGCTTTTGCCGGTGTAATCAAATCGGGTGGAAAAACCCGGCGCGCCGCCAAGATGGTCATACTCAATACCGACCATCCGGATATCAAAGATTTCATCTCATGCAAAGCGGATGAAGAAAAGAAGGCATGGGCGTTGATCGATGCTGGATACAACGGCGGGTTCAACGTACCCGGCGGTGCGTACGATTCGGTGTTCTACCAGAATGCCAATCACTCGGTCCGTGCGACAGACGAGTTCATGCGCGCGGTAATTGACGATAGAGAATGGACAACTCGCGCTGTTCACGGCGGTCAGCCCATGGATAAATACCGCGCACAGGATCTCATGAAGGACATGGCGGATGCAGCATGGATATGCGGTGATCCCGGGATGCAATTCCATTCAACCGTGAATAAGTGGCATACCTGCCCCAATACGGCTCCCATCAATGCATCCAATCCGTGCAGCGAGTACATGTTTCTTGACGACTCCGCATGTAATCTTGCATCTCTGAATCTTATGAAGTTCCGTGATAAAGACGGTGAGTTCAATACGGAATCTTTCTGTCACGCCGTTACCATTGCCATCACCGCACAGGAGATTGAAGTAGACAATGCAAGCTACCCGACACAGAAGATAACTCACAACAGTCACGAATTCCGGCCGCTAGGATTAGGATATGCGAACCTCGGCGCACTTCTCATGGCGCGCGGCGTTGCCTACGACAGCTACGAGGGACGTGCCTACGCAGCTGCCATCACGGCATTGATGTGCGGCCAGGCATACAAGCAATCTGCTCTTATCTCAAAAGAGATCGGACCTTTTAAAGGCTACAAGAAAAACCGGGAACCGATGCTGAAAGTCATGAAGACGCATAACCTGGCTGCGGATCAGATACAAGACAGGCATGTCCCGAGCGATCTTCTGACCGCTGCCCGGAAAGTTTGGGATGACGTGGTGGCATTCGGGAAAGAGTACGGATTCCGCAACGCACAGGCAACTGTTCTCGCGCCGACCGGTACGATCGGATTCATGATGGATTGTGATACGACAGGCGTAGAACCGGACATCGCTCTTGTAAAGTACAAGAAACTTGTAGGCGGCGGATTAATGAAAATCGTGAACCAAACTGTACCGCTCGCATTGAAAAAGATCGATTACATCGACGAACAGATAGAACATATCATCGCCTATATCGATAAAAACGATACTATCGAGGGCGCTCCGCATCTTCGCGAAGAACACCTCCCCATCTTTGATTGCGCTTTCAAACCTGCAAAGGGTAAGCGCTCGATACAATACATGGGTCATATTAAGATGATGGCGGCAGTACAGCCATTCATTTCAGGAGCGATATCAAAGACGGTGAATATGCCGAACGATGTAACACCGGAAGATATTGCTAAAGCCTACATCGAGGCATGGCGCATGGGACTGAAAGCAATTGCCATC
>CAYGXH010000031.1:0-14269 GCA_964353675.1 uncultured Chlorobiaceae bacterium | reverse complement strand
AAGGAGAAGCAGATCATCAATTAATCCCTTCATTCTGGTAGTCGCTCCGACAATGGAATCCAAGTACTCTTTCCCTTCCGGCTGGATTACGCCTTCATAATCTGCCTGCAAAATCCTGCTGAAACCTTCAACGCTGATTAATGGTTCTTTGAGATCATGCGAGACGACGTAAGTAAAATCATCCAGTTCTTTGTTGCGTCGTTCAATTTCAATCGACTTTTGAACGGTTTCCTGATGCAGTTGCGCTTTTTCAAATGCGATAGCAACCAGATTGGCAATACTTTCAAGGATCGTGAGTTGTTGGGGCGTGAAGGAGAGAGGGTCTGCAGAACGGAGCGCCATGATTCCGATAATCGTTTCTTTTGATGTCATGGGAATCACGAGGTTGTTTTTTCCGGCAGAGAGGTACGAACATTTTGAAGAAACGACTACCGCTTCCGGACTACCAGGCACGAGTCCGGAGGATTGGGCGCCTTTCGAGATTCTGTATCCTCCTTCGGTGCTGCTCTGCGCTTCGAAGATGGGCGTCAGCTGAGAGGTACCCGGAGAGTAGAGATCAATCCGAAATTCTTCGCATGAAATAATTCTTCTTATATGAGTAAAAACCTGCCGGAAGATTTCGTCGATATCCAGCGTTGATGTCAAGCTCTGGCTTAATTCGTATAGCACCGTGAGCCGTTCGATCTGCGAACGCAATTCGCCATAAAGGTGCAGGTTATGGAGGGCTGCACCCAATTGATTACCGACGAGCGAAAGGATTTGGCGGTCCTGTGGGCTGAAATCGTGAGGCGTTGTATAAAAAATGTCCAGAGCCCCGAAAACTTTTCCCTTTGAAATGAGAGGAATGATCGCCATTGCCTCAATCTGCAATGATCGTAAGACCCCGCGATTCTTCTGTACTATTCTCTCATCGTTGTAAGGTTCTCGACCGATGTACATCGGCTGCTGGGATATGATTACCTCACCCGTCGCCGAGCCGGAGAGCTGCAACCGATTTACAGAACTGAATTCGACGGTATCGAATCCAATCTGACTTACAATCGTAATTTCATCATTCTCGATGTTATGTTCATACACGATAACTGCACCGGCATCCAGGGTATTTTTCACAAGTGGAAGAGCCGCATTCATCAATTCATCAATCTCAAGGGACGCACTGATGAGTGTAGATATCTGATTGAGCGCCAGCAGCTGCCGGTTGCTCTTTTTTAACTCGGCTTCGGTCTTCTTTATGTCGGTTATGTCGGTGTGCATGAAGACGAGCCCCACAACAACACGATTGATGATCAGCGGGTTGACGATCAATTGGTATGTCCGGAGACCGCTCGTTGTATTATGTTCGTACTCCTGTGAGAAGATGCGGATACTTCCGTTTAGAAGAGACGGCACGATATTCTGTAGAACGATTTTCAGCGAATCTTCACGGATGATGTCATAGAGATTCTTACCCACGAATTGCGCATTGTCATCCAATTCGTAATCACGCATATAGAGCCGGAATGCATGATTAATTTCGCTAACACGGAGTTCGCGGTCGATGGTGAAGACAACGCTGTCGATGGAATCGAGCAGGTTGTGAATGTAAACCGCATCATTTGTCACCTGTTCGAAGAGTATCACACGGTCGATAATCGCGCCTATTTGCTGACCAATCGGCTGCAACAGATTTATATGATCATCTGAAAAGGCATGCGGTTCTTTGCTTCCCAGATTCAATGTGCCGAAATTCTTGCCTCTCAGGATTATGGGAACGGAAAGGTAAGATCGTATCGATCCATCGGTAAGTCCCACTGCCCTGCTCGGCTCATCTTTATGCATATCGTACACGATAACGGCCCGCTTGTTCCTGAGTGCGCGATACGGGGGGGATTCCTTCGATTCAATTACATCACCGACGCGGTATCCCGTCACTCCCTGGGCGGCGTAGATCCTGAGAGACTGACCGTCTGGAAGTACGACAGCAATCGATATCCCGTTGCAGATCACTACCGTCGATACTTCATTAGCGATCGTACGGAATATTTCCTGAAAGTCCTGAGTCTGATTAGCAGTCGTGATTATCCTGTTAATCAACTCGATTTGTTTATTCTTATTCTCAAGTTCATCGACTAAGCGCATGCGGTCGGTGATATCGCGTGCGACGTTAACCATTGCGATCGGTTCACCCATCTTGTTACGTAAGAGAGTCGTATTCAGACTGATAGGCACGAGCTTGCCGTCATTCCTGCGCAAGGTCATATCGAAATCATGAAGCCAATTACGCTCTCTGAGGTTAGCGATCCAGAGGACAAATTTTCCCATTTGATCTTCAAGAAGCCACGGATAAGGGAATTCGCAGCCCACAGCTTCTGCGCGGTTGTACCCAAGGATGTTGACGAATGCCCTGTTGACTTCAACAACTCTTCCGCGTAAATCGGTGATGATGAGCATATCGCCCATGGCATCGATGACATTCTTCAGCAGGTGTTCAGAATCCCTGACCTCGTCTTCTACAGTTCTACGGCGGGTCACATCGATGAATAATGCGACAGCGCCCAGAATTTCGTCTTTATCTCGCATGGGTGAAATGACGGCCTGGAGATATCGCCCGGTCTTCTCGACTCCGATATGAAACGGTATATCTTTGGTACTAACGATTTCCCCGTCGAGGGCTCTTCGGACGTGGTTTTGCAGCCCGGGTATATCCAGCGATTGTTCCAAAACTGATGCGTTCACACCAACGAGTTCACGTGCATTTTTTACTGTGATGATTTCGATAGCGGTATTCGCCAAAATGCACTTTCCCTGACGATCGAAGGCGAGAATCCCCTCACGCAAACCGTCAAGTGCATTCTTCCGGATAGAGCTGTCATGACTGAGTCGATCAATGACGAGCTTTTGATCCGTGATGTCGCTTATAATCCCATCTATTCGTATTATATCTCCGCCTTCGCTCTTTCTGACAATAATCGTGTCCCTGAGCCATCTATACTCGGCTTTACCCCGGGGTAAAAGGCGGTACTCTATAGTGTATCTTTCTTGAATTTCGTGAAGCCGGACAGTCCGATTCAACAAGAGCTGTTTATCATCGGGGTGAACGAGTCCTAACCATAGTGATGCGTTACGCAAAAATTCCTTCACCTGATAACCGGTAATTTTCTCGATATGCGGACCGAGCCATACATAACCTCCGGCAGGTGTCAGAGAGTAGGGCACATCTGTTCCCAAATCGAGGAGCTGACTCTTGTGCTCTTCAGTTTCCTCTAATTTTTGATAAGCACTGGCAGCGGCCACCGAGTTACCAATAGTGTGTCCGACTGCGGCAAGGAGATCTGCGGTATAGCGGGCGCCGCTCTTCTCTTTTGTGGTACAGAGCGAAATCACTCCGATGAGTTTTTCTGCCGATATGAGCGGAGCGAAAGCGAGCGTGCGCACTCCGGCATCTTTAAACGCCGACCGCAGGGGCAAATAACTCGGATACCGGTCGACCGAGAAGAGATGCGGTTCCAGGGTCTTCGCGAGAAGTCCGCCGATCCCTTCACTCTGATCCAGTGAAGAGAGTCTTCTGACCAGAACCTCAGGCATCCCACGATGCGATTTCATCGTGAGCGCCCGCGATGCTCCGTCTGCAATATGAACGGCGCCCATCTCCCACTCGAGCGTATCCATGACTCTGCTGAGTGCATTGTGCACCAGTTTTCCGACATCCTTTGATGTTCCGAGGAGAGGAATTAGTGTTTTAAGAAGTGATATTTCCTCGGATCGGCGATCCGCTTCGCTCTTCAGTTCGTCGTATTCCGACCGATCCCGTAGAAAAACGATTGCATCTCCGACAACGGCATTTTCAACTTGTACAACACTCATATGAAACGTAGTCAGTTTTCCGTCGCGAACCTGATACCGGCATGTGTGCGTTGCGGGTTTCGCAGACTTCGCTATTCCCTTTTTCAGAAAGTGTAAAACACCTTCCCTATCGGCCGTTTCGAAAAGACCGGCGAAATCTTCTAGTAATACCGGCTGATCCTGCTCTATACCAAACATGCCCCTGAACGTTTTATTCAAAAAGATGAATGTATTCTTCCTGATGATGCACGCGGGATCGTATGAACTCTCCACGAGTGTAAGATATTTTTGCTCGCTTATGGTTAATTTTTCAATAATGTTTCTGTATTCTGTAATGTTGAATGCCGTAATTAAGATGCATTCATTTCCGTCAAAGAGCAATGGGGCAAACGAACAATTGTACGATAACTTACTCCCATTCTTGTGGATGAATTCAAGTGTCGCGGGTGCAGGAGGCGATTTAGCGCCCATTTCCTCCATAAGTTTTTGCACGTGACGGTATGCTTCGGGCGATAAGAATTTCCGCAGAACCACCTTCTCTACTTCCGATGGGGTCTCATAACCGAGATCCGTTCTGAAGGCTTCGTTTGCCTGAAGGATTTTTCCGTTGTGTACGATAAGAACAGGACGGGAGATTGTTTTAAAGATCCGGCTGTAATCTGTACCTATCTTCAGGTATTCATTTTCGATTTTTTTCTGTTCGGTGATGTCAGTCAGAATGCCGAAATAAAGTCCGGCTGATATATGTGAGGCGCGAACTTGAATGGTGACACTTCTTTTTTTCTTTGTAAGAATCTCGAGTGTGGTTGTTCCGAATTTTCTCTGGCTGAGGCGCGTGATGAATTTGAGCGCAACATTTTTGCTTTCCGGCGCGACGACCGACCAGATCGAAATTACACTCAATTCAGCCGGATCGTACCCGAGGAGACGGGCACAAGCGTCGTTGCACTCACGGCGACCGCCGTCCAGATCGAAAAGAATAAGCGGTTCCCGCAGAACATCGAAAAGCTGTTGATGCTGTTCCTCATAGGTCTCGATAGCGGTAACCATTTTTGCCGTAAGTCCGCTTTTTCCCTCCCCCTCCGGCTTATCTGCGTTCCCCCCCGTTTTTACCTGTGTCAGAAGGCGAATCGGTAAGAGACTGCCTGACACATAACGCCCTTTCGCATGCAGGAGGAATCCCCACAATGCGCCGCGGTGATCGATGACTTCCAGCGAAACATCCGCAATATCTTTTAATTGGATTAATGCGGGCAGCGGAATTTCGGATCTGATAACCGTGCAGACGAGGACGCATTTATTTTTTCGTGTAAAATCCCGGAGAAGGGAAAATGAATCAAGGAGTATGGAATCCTTCTTAATTCTCTGTTTCCATA
This sequence comes from uncultured Chlorobiaceae bacterium, assembly GCA_964353675.1. Classification (GTDB taxonomy): domain Bacteria; phylum Bacteroidota; class Ignavibacteria; order UBA10030; family SZUA-254; genus CAYGXH01. The sequence goes on along the minus strand of CAYGXH010000031.1, from coordinate 9,071 downwards.
CTGCAAAATCATCAACAAGGAGGTATCCTTTTTTGATTCCAGATCTGGAAAACCGTTTCAGGTTACGGAGCATGGAATCTGGTTTTCCACCCGGTTTCAGCAGTTTCTGAATGTGCGGTTTCGGTTGATTCTTAAGCAATCCGGAGAGAGAGTCATTGATTGAAAGGTAATGCAGAGGGATTCGCTGCCGGTTTGAGTGGTCGATTACCGACTGGACGATATTTTCAGCAGAATCACCTTTGGTGAGAACAAAAAGAATTACATCTCCCGGCTGTATTCCTCCTATCCGATTATCAAGCTGGGGATGGCCTGTAGAGAACCTGCTCATTAACGAAGGTGTTAGAATTTCAGCAACAAGTTATTAAATCAATGTACGAATATTTTTCGTTGGCTTCAATGTATAATAAAAAAGGGCGACCGTGGAGACGATCGCCCTGGAAACAATAACGTGAAGCTTACTTAGAACCAAAATTGTAACTTGCAGTCATATACCCGAATGTATTAATAGCATCGGATGCACCGATGATACCAATACCCCGCCGTAGTGCCTCTTCGCTGACGGTTGCATCAAGCGCGAAGCTTCCGAAGTTCAAACCAACGCCGAGCGTTACGAGACCATCCCATGTATTTGGATTGAGTGATCCGATGAGAAGCATGCTGTGTGGATATGAAGCATTTTGCTCCGTAGAATAATTCGGATATTTACTCTCTATACTCACACTGCCGATCGCGCGGTAATATCCTATCCGTCCGGCAAGCCATTCGGTAATCTGCCATTCACCGCCAATATTAATTACAGGTAAACCGGTAAAGCCCATAATCTGGTCAACTGTATCGACCGTGGCTTTCTGATCCATTTCCATCTCGGCATGCTGCCAACTTAAACCACCCACAAACAAGAAGTCGTTCTGCCTGTATTCACCGCCAAGACCAAATGCGTAAATTGTTGATGATGCTTCTAAACTCGCTGTCGTTTTCGGGAAACCAACCGGTTGTTCTTCTTCTTTAGGTTCAGCGCTGAGCAGCGCCAACATAGCATACGGTACAAAATTGAACTTATTTGACATTTTAATTTTTGCTCTTGCGGTGAGCTGTATCTCTGTACCTGAGGCTTCATATATTCCCCCAAAGCCTGTAACACCCGGTGATAATTCGATCCTATCAGTGGCATTATCCAACCGTAGAACACCGGTTATACCCAAATCGATGTCATCGCCTAACTTCATAAGAGCACCCGCTCTGAAACCTAAAACAGATGAAGATGCTTCATATTCATTGGTGTAGGATGTTGGGGCGACCTGATCTTCGGTGCGATCACTATTTGACCATCCGTACATGATACCAAGACCTAATGTCATAGCTGTGAAACGGAAAGTCGCTACTGCTTCCCACACATTTTGGATTGCAGGAATTTCCTGGGATGATCTATAAGCCGGATCAATATCATTTAGTATATCAAGGAAGCCATCCGGTAAGCTATTGACGTAATTTGCTGCAGAGGGATCATAGCTAAGGATCAAGCCCAGTGTAAATGCATTTGATAATCCGAAGGATACACCGGCATTCTGATAACCGTATCCATCACTATTAGTGGATCCAGTACTGAGGATCTGGCCTCCTGCAATATTTGACCACATATAATCCCGATATTCATGTTGATATGCAGGATTAAAGAATACGAGCGAAGGATCATCCCATAAAAAGGGATTCATGACAGCATTCAATCCAGCCTGCGAACCGCCTAGTGCAAGCTGTCGGGCAATTCCTCCTGGTTTTGCCTGCGGAAGCGCCATTCCCACAATAAGCAGGGATAGGACAGCAATAATAACAACCTTTTTCATATTACTCCTTAATTATTGTGAATATTTTAGTTAATTACTCAAGCCAACAAAATTACCCGATTTTCGCGTTTAAATTATACTAAAATTAAAAGTCTTTGTCAAGTATCATTTTTTAAAAAATTATCGTGTGATAATAATAGAAGGGAAGCTTTTAAACTTCCCTTTTGCATTTATCAATTCCACCAAATTAGGGCAATAAGAAACCGCTCAATCCGACACCTATGCTAAGGACATTCTGGCCCCATCTCTTATCCGCACCGTCCGGAGTATAAGTGTAAAATCTATACTCAGCACCTGCATTGAGTAATAAACCGCCTGCGATCTCGAATTTCGCCCCAGCAGCTAAACCATATGCCATGCCACCAGCAGTCTCACCTGCCGACATCGATGTATAACCAATCAATCCTTCGATATATGGGTATGTCTTCCCCATTGTCATGAAATGATAAGCTCCAAATGCCCATAAACCGATTGTGCTGATTGCATCTTCGTCGGGGGCTTTTAAGCTTACGAAACTAAGCGGATTCAAACCAACTTCTAGACCATCACTCACAAAATAGCCTACAACTGGCTCTAACATGATAGCCGTGATTGCATCGCCAGTTTCACCCTCAACAACTAGTGTAGTGCTTGAAAATCCCGCCATTCCACCTAGTTCAATGACACCTTGCTTTCCAAAATCTTGAGAGAAAGCAATCGAACCAAATAAAATCACTAATAGTAAAATGGATAACAGATTCTTCATGTTATCCTCCTAATTGGTGAAACATCAGTGAATTTACGAATTTTTATTTCGGGCACAGTATACCAAAAAAATATAACTTTGTCAAGTCCTTTTTCAGAATATTCTTTAAATCAACCTTATAATTCCTTATTAACTATAAAATATTATGAAATTCAGTTGATTTTGACCATTTTCTCCGGAGGGGGGAAGTCTTCGATTTGGTGGATTAGACTTAAAAAAGAGGAATGACCGCAGTTTAATCTTTTAGAAGGTGGCGGGATATGATGATTCTTTGGACTTCAGAAGTACCTTCATATATTTCCGTAATTTTGGCGTCTCTTAGAAACCGTTCGACGTTATACTCTCTCGTATAACCATATCCGCCATGGATTTGGATCGCTTCGAGTGCGGCATTGACAGCAATCTTTGAAGCGAATAATTTAGCCATCGCGGACATCAGGCCATATGGTTGACCGGTATCTTTTAGGTAAGCTGTCCTGTAAACCAATAATCTTGCTGCATCGGTGTACATTGCCATATCAGCGATTTTAAACTGTATGGCCTGTAATTCGGAAATATATTTCCCGAATGCTTTCCGTTGCTTGGCATAAGCGATAGATGCTGTGAGTGAAGCCTGTGCTATTCCTAATGCTTGTGCAGCAATACCCATTCTGCCTCCTTCGAGAACCTTCATTGCGAACCTGAATCCATAACCTTCTTCGCCAATCCGATTTTTTTCAGGTACTGCACAGTCCTGAAATGATAGCGATACGGTATCGGAACTCCGGATCCCCATTTTTTTTTCTTTCCTTGCAACGGTAAATCCCGGGTACCCTTTTTCAACAATGAATGCGCTGATACCATGAGATCCCTTTGATTGGTCGGTTGCCGCGATAACAATAACAATATCCGCATGCGAGCCGCTTGTTATAAAGTTTTTGGTACCATTTAAAATATACCTATCACCATCCTTACGGGCCGTGGTTTTCTGATTGGAAGCATCACTTCCGGCTTCAGGTTCCGATAGCGCAAAAGCACCCAAAAGTGAACCGCGTGCAAGTGGAGCCAGGTATTTCTTCTTTTGGGATTCACTTCCCCATTCTTTCAATCCATAGCATACAAGCGAATTATGTACGGACATAATGACCCCGACCGAAGCGTCAACTTTTGAAATCTCTTCCAGGGCAAGGACACAACTGATCGTGTCTAAACCCACCCCGCCAAACTCTTCCGGAACCATCATACCCATGAATCCCAATTCTCCGAGCTTCTTAATTGCATCGTGTGGAAATTCTTCCTTCTCATCACGCTCTGAAGCAGAGGGAGCAAGTTCTTCCAGGGCAAATTTACGTGCCGTCTCCCTGATTAGGAGCTGGGTCTCCGATAATTCAAAGTCCATACGAGTGCTGTCGGGTGTCGTCTTTAACAATAACAATCTTCATTCATTTGCTTTTGTAATCATAAAATCCCCTACCCGTTTTCCGGCCGAGACGACCGCCGGCAACCATTTTTTTGAGGAGAGGGCATGGCCGGTATTTCGGGTCACCAAAGCCACTGTAGAGAACATTCATGATTGCGAGACAAACGTCCAAACCGATAAAATCTGCTAATGCGATTGGACCCATTGGATGGTTCATGCCGAGTTTCATGACTGTATCAACATCCTCCGGAGTTGCAATTCCTTCCATCACGCAATATATTGCCTCGTTGATCATCGGCATAAGTATACGGTTGGAAATAAAACCGGGGTAGTCGTTGACCTCGACGGGTGTTTTTTCAATTTTCTTAACCAAGGCCATGATGATACTCAGTGTTTCTTCATCCGTAGCGAGGCCCCGAATAACTTCTACAAGCTGTATAATCGGAACCGGATTCATGAAATGCATCCCGATGACTTTCTCAGGCCGGCGAGTCTGAGCTGCTATTTCTGTAATTGATATGGATGATGTATTCGTTGCCAAAACTGCACCGGAGGGTGCAAACGTATCGATATTCTTAAATATCCCAAATTTAACCGGCCTGTCCTCTGTTGCCGCTTCTATGATAATGTCTGCCCCTTTGATCGCACTCTCGATGGTAACCGAGGTTGCAATCCTTGCCAATGACTCTTTTTTTACTTGTTCGGTTGATACGCCTTTTTTAATTTGCCTGTCAAAATTTCCTGAGATGGTTTGCACAGCCCTTTCGAGGTACTGCTGTTGAACATCCATTAGTACCACCGGAAATCCGTACTGAGCAAAAACGTGCGCAATACCGTTCCCCATCGTTCCTGCTCCGATCACACAAATTTTCATATGGTTCTCTACTCCTCGCATTTTGAATATCTATCTCACCACGAGTAAAGCGCTCGCTTCTCCACCGCCGATACATAGCGAGGCAATGCCTCGCTTCACGTTCCTCTGTTCCATAGCATAGAGGAGAGTTACAAGAATTCTTGTACCGCTCGCTCCTATAGGATGGCCAAGTGCGATTGCACCGCCGTTGACATTTACGTTATTCACATCGAGTTTCAGGAGATTGTTCACTGCGATGGTAACTACGGCAAAAGCTTCGTTAATTTCAAAAAGATCAATGTCGCTCGTCTTAAGGTTCACCTTGTTTAAAACTTTCCGAATAGCGTCTGCCGGAGCCGTAGTGAACCATTCGGGTTTTTTTGCTGCTGATGCCTGAGCGATAATCGTTGCCATCGGCCGGATACCCAGGCTCTCCGCTTTTTCCCGAGCCATTACGACGACTGCCGCAGCTCCGTCATTAATTTTCGATGCGTTTGCTGGAGTAATCGTTCCTTCCTTCTGAAACACAGGTTTGAGCGAAGAAATTTTATCGAACTTAAATTTTTTTGGTTCTTCATCCTCTGCAATGATAATAGGATTTCCATCTTTCCTTTCTATACCAACAGGTACGATCTCATCCCGGAACCTGCCTTTCTGCATTGCATAGAGCGCTCGCCGGTAGCTCAAGGATGCAAATTCATCCTGTTCCTTACGGCTGATGCCGCATTCTGCCGCACATAGCTCACCTGCATTCCCCATGTGAAAATCATTGTATACATCCCATAGTCCGTCTTTTATCATACCATCGATCAACTGTCCATGTCCGAGCCGGTATCCGGACCGTGCTTTGTCGAGAAGGTAGGGAACATTTGACATGCTCTCCATGCCACCCGCAACGATGATATCAGCGTCTCCGAGTGCAACAGCCTGAGCCGCCAGCATCACTGATTTCAATCCGGAGCCGCAGACTTTGTTGATGGTCAGACATTCGACTGACTCAGGCAAGCCTGCATACAATGCTGCCTGGCGAGCCGGCGCCTGACCGGTTCCCGCGGGGAGGACACAACCCATAATAACCTGATCAACCTGATCGGTGTGTATACCGGTTCGCGCCACTGCTTCTTTCACAACGATTGCTCCCAGTTTTGGAGCACTCATACCGCTTAAACAGCCGCCGAACGAACCAATAGGTGTGCGGCAGGCGCTGGTAATAACGACCTCTCTGATCATATTATTCAGTACATGGATGGAAGAATATGTGATGTGACGCTGTTTTACTTGAGGCGGACGAACTCGATCCGGCGATTCTTTGCCCGTCCTTCAGCGGTGGTATTATCAGCGATTGGTTTTGTAAAGCCGTATCCCTTGGTCGTGATTCTCGATCCGGAGATGCCTTTGGTTATGAGGTAAGCTTTAACAGCTTCCGCCCTACCCAGCGATAACTGCATGTTATATCGTGCGCCGCCGACGTTATCGGTATGGCCATGGATCGCTACCTCCGCAGTCGGATTCATGAGTAAGCTCGATGCAACCTGGTCAAGAATCTGTTGGGCATACTGAAGCAATGTTGTCTTGTTTGTTTCAAAATTTACGCCTTCGAGAATAATCCGTTCACCGATGTTGATAATGGGGACATCGTCACCGGGATTGAGGGGATTGAGACTGAGTTGAACTTCCTTCCCATCGGGTACACCGCCGTTGTCTGTATCTGCTATAAGAGGATTCGTTTTATGTGTGAGAACTTCATTACCATCGGTAAGCTCATCGTTGTCAGTATCTACATTGAGGGGATCTGTTTTGTGTGTCAGAACCTCATCCCCGTCATTAAGACCATCGCCGTCCGTATCTGCTTTAAGCGGATCTGTGCGGTACTTCAATACCTCTTCCCCATCCTTAAGTCGGTCCCCGTCAGTATCGGGATTCAGTGGATCTGTATGGTATTGAGCAACCGTGAAACTACATAAGAAAAGCACGGAGATGGATATGAAAAAGAATCTCATACGTGATTCTCATTATATGATTTATGCATATGTTAACTATTTAGAAGTCAGTATTTAGATTTTTGTTATTATTTGACTTCCTGACCATCGGTTAGTCCGTCACTGTCGGTATCTTTGTTCAACGGATTCGTCCGATACGTAAGCACTTCTTCACCGTCAGTCAACTCGTCGCCGTCGGTATCTTTATTGAGCGGATCTGTTTTATACTGATGAACCTCTTCCCCATCACGCAGCAAGTCTCCGTCTGTATCCGGATTCAGCGGATCGGTTCCAATTTCTTTTTCTTCGATATTCAGAAGTCCGTCTCCATCGAGATCAGGATTCTCTACTCTCAGAAAGGCAAAGAAATTCAGCGTCACGCTCCAGTAGGAGTCCTTGCTGGACCTCTTAATATCTTCCAGGTAGTTTGTGGAAGTTAGATTGTAACCCCCGCTAATGCCGAATTCGGTGTTTTTAGAAATCGGGTAGTTCAATCCAACGCCGAATGGAAAATAGGACGTTACTTTTTTATAATCACCGCGCGCATTATACTTCAGAGGATTGTCGAGTGAGTCCTTCGGATTGAAAAATAGTAATCCTGCACCGCCATATACGAACGGAGAGATTTTACTCTGCTTGAGGGGTTCAAACACAAACCTGACATCCACCGGATATATATATGAGTTGAAATACAAATTATCTTTTTGTGCTTCCAGATATCCGATACCCACGCTTCCTTCGAGTGCAATCTTCTTGTCGGGATAGTACCGGAAAAATAATCGCCCGATCGGCGTCTCGATTGAAGATTCGATGTCCGTTCGAGGAATAGCAACTCCTATTGAAGTACCAATCCCGAATGCGTTTGATACGTCCTGTGAATAAAGGATGGAATGGGATAGGAATACCACTACCACGAGAATGAGGTAATATGGAAGCCTGTTCATGGGTGAGGTTTGTCTAATACTCTATTCAAATGTACGGTTTGAGATACAGAAAGTCAAGCTATTTTAATCATTTTTGACGTCTAGACTGAAATTTCACGTAAAACAAGTACCTCTAGCTACTCATCGATTTTAAAAATTCTTTATTTGATTTGGTTCCCCGCATTTTTTCCACGAGAAACTCCATTGCCTCAATTGTCGAAAAATCGCTGAGAAGTTTGCGTAAAATCCACACCCTGTTAAGCTCATCAGGTTCGAATAGTAATTCTTCTTTTCGTGTTCCGGAACGATTGACGTCCATTGCAGGGAAGATGCGGCGGTCACTAAGTTTCCGGTCAAGGATTATTTCCATATTTCCTGTACCCTTGAACTCCTCGAAAATAACCTCATCCATCCTGCTTCCGGTTTCAATGAGGGCGGTCGCAATGATTGACAGACTCCCCCCTTCTTCCACGTTGCGCGCTGCGCCGAAAAATCGCTTGGGACGGTGGAGTGCATTCGCATCGACACCGCCTGAAAGAATTTTACCGCTGTGCGGTACAACCGTATTATGTGCCCGGGCAAGCCGTGTAATACTGTCGAGGAGTATAACGACATCTTTTTTTGCTTCGACGAGGCGTTTCGATTTTTCGTGCACCATGTCGGCTACCTGCACGTGACGCTCCGGCGGTTCATCGAAGGTTGAACTTATCACCTCGGCATTTACCGATCGTTCCATATCCGTGACTTCTTCCGGACGTTCATCTATAAGCAGGACAATAAGCACAACTTCAGGATGATTGCGGAGAATACTGTTGGCAATTTTCTGAAGAAGGATTGTTTTACCGGCCTTTGGCGGTGATACGATCATTCCGCGCTGACCCTTACCGAGAGGCGAGAGAAGATCCATTATTCTCATAGCGTACTCTCCAGGCGCCGTCTCCAATCGCAGGCGGGTGTTGGGGTAAAGCGGTGTCAGATTGTCGAAAAGAACACGATCCCGGATCGCATCCGGATTTTCATCGTTAACGGCTTCGACGCGTAGAAGCGCAAAAAAGCGTTCTCCCTCTTTCGGCGGTCTGACCTGTCCGCTGACCGTATCGCCTGTCCGGAGATTGAATTTCTTTATCTGTGACGGAGAAACGTAGATATCGTCAGGCGACGGCAGGTAATTGTAATCGACCGACCGAAGAAATCCATACCCATCAGGCAAGACCTCTAAGACACCTTTACTGAATGTTAACCCGTCCTTTTCGGTTTGAGCCTCAAGTATCTTGAATATGAGTTCCTGTTTCCGGAGATCTGTATATCCAGTAATACTCATATCCTTGGCG